>JALRDM010000087.1 GCA_023262195.1 Salibacteraceae bacterium
TGTATTCTAAACAAGATCCTGCAAGAATCACTTGTTCCTCAATCTCCGGGTACCTTGATATTGATGCGTTAAAGCGCTTATTATTTTTTTCAAATGCCTCGTGGATTTGGCCAGCAGAAAGGCCATCATCTTCAAATACTCTCGCCAATGAATCTGAAAAACGCATCAGCTTTAAGGAGTCTGTTGTGATTTCGGAAGCTTTGACGGAGACGTTGAATAATTGAAACATTACCAGCACAAGGCTAGCCACAAAGGAGCGTGATTTACAGAACAAATGATTAGTGCTAATTTTCAACCTAGTAAAACTACAGCTTTTACTATATTCAAGTTCAAATGAAATTTCTAGAGTATTTACTGTTAATGCTTAGCGAAAAGTAGTTGATTAACTCATCGGCATCCCCATTTAGGTTTTGGGAATTATTTGTATTTTGACAAATAATTATTAAGTCAATTTATATGAAAGATATTCTTGTTGTTGCAAAGCTTGCAGATGGTAAGTTTGAGAAATTTATGGGTTTTATGAAATCTGAAGAAGGAATGAATGAAAGAAGAAAAATTGCAGATTTGACAAAAACCATAGGTACGGTTTCCGCTGATAAGAGTGCAGTAATGTTCAAGATTGCTGTACACAATGAAAAGGCTTTACATTCATTTTTAGATGGTTCAAATCCTGTGTCAAAACCTGTTTTTGGAGAGGTGATGGAAAGCTATGAGATTTTTGAGTTAAACAAAGTTTGATTTTGCCTCAAATCATCGTCACACCATCATCATTGAGTTCGTGTATCTTTAGTCTTCTTAGATAGTCTAAGCTAACATTCAAAGAAGGTGTATCTAATCCATTCAATGTTGTTTTAGATCATCTCTCCAACCTGATTGATTCCTATTCTTTGCGGAGTAATACTTCTTAGAGTCTGATTCTAATGGAAGTAGGGATAATATGAAGAGCAGTTGTTGGCTCAATGATTCAACTGTTTTTTCGTAGCAAGCGAAACGAGGTTTAAGTTTGATTTGTCAAATAATCTCATTTCATTGCTGACATGCGGGGCATTGAGAATCCAGCAACTATAAAGGCTCTAAGCAAAATAATTCCACCCGGTAGTCTCCTATACATTGCGGAAAAAACTGATCAGAAACCCTGAAATCGGCTTGGATTTGGGTAGAATCGCCTAGTGATGCTGTAAAGTTAAACTGCGAAATATTTGCTGGCTCATAAATAAGACTTTCAGAAATGATTACAAAACTGCACTCATTCGAAATATTCGTT
Organism: Salibacteraceae bacterium; assembly: GCA_023262195.1. Classification (GTDB taxonomy): domain Bacteria; phylum Bacteroidota; class Bacteroidia; order Flavobacteriales_G; family Salibacteraceae; genus SHAN690. Next base: position 1,265 of record JALRDM010000087.1, read on the forward strand.
CTGACAAGGGCATAAGTATTTGAACACTCGGCAACTGAATCTTTACACCCGCCTTGAATTAAGCAAATAATGATTAAACTGATATTCAGCGTTGCAATTAATAGAATAGGCGGTTTATTCTTCTGCATTATCGTAATCAATTTTATTGATTAGCTCTCCTTGATTATTGTAGATATTTAAATACCCAGAAATCTCTCCTCTTTGCATAAATGCGGAACTCACTAACACTCCATTTTCATCGAAAACCTCCCAATTCCCATTCTTCTCTCCGTTAATATAATTCCCGCTTTCCATCACTAATCCATTTTCATGATACGATACATACCGACCTATCCTTTTGTTGTCCAGATAATTACACTCTGATTTAAGTTGACCACTTGAATAATAAGTTAAATGGATTCCATTCAGAACGTTATCGCGATAACTCAATTTTTGAGAAATAACTTTTGAATCCACATGGTATATCACTGTTTGACCTTGCAACCTGCCACTAACATATTTTTCCGACTTAATGAGGCCTCCAGTCTCTAAATAGTATAATCGCTTTCCGTGTCTGATTCCTAATTCAAATTTTGAAACCTCTCTTATTCCTCCCGATTCGAAATAGGTAGTTGTCTTTCCGTCACGTAAGTTCTTCCTATAATGGCTTTTTTCCAAAATAGACCCATGCTCAGTAAAAAAGATTACCCACCCTTGGAGTAAATTATTTCGATACCTCCCATAACAACTGAGTTCTTCTGTTTGAATATGATACTTCTCGAAAGAGCCGTGTTGTTTCCCCTTTTTATAATTTACTCTCTGTTCTAAATACCCATTTTGATCAAATAACCTCCACTCACCGCTAAGATTATTTTTTTTATATCCCCCCTTTTGATCCGGCATCCCGTTTTTGTAAAATGAATTATAAAAGCCGCATCTAAGAGTATCTCCTTCTTGATTTATTTCGACCAAATATTCTTCCCTTACAACTGTATCTCCCGTGTAAGTTACGACTATAGTGTCAGGCTCCTGCAGAGCGTTTAATGGGAATAACGCCCCTAAATACATCAATACAATCAACACCTAGTCTAAAACAATTTGAACTCCCTTTAAGTCCGCATTTGGGCTATAATCCATCAAAACCGTAAGCATTGCTTTTGGATATTCATGATCGGGAATCTCGGTGATTAGTGTCTTCTCTTCCCCAGGCAACAGCCCAACTGCCATTTCGTTTATCTCTACTTCGTCTCCCGTCATAACATTAGTGAGGAGAAAAGTGACTTTTGCTTTTAATTTCGAATCCCCGGTATTTCTAATAAGCACACTGTATCCTGAGTCAATTTTTTCAGGAGTCAAAATTTCCGCATCGGGCAAAGCTTGGTCGGTATGCGCATACACCATTACTGAAATGGCGGGTTTTATTTTGACCCCTGCCCCCAGCGATGCTACTTCCTCAAGCACTGACACTTCGTTCTCAGCAATTATTGTCAATTTCCCCCATCGCATTTTGGAGCCCACAATAGGGTCAATTGTTACCGTAAAAAAACTTTTCTCATTTGGCTGCAACATTAAAGTTGAAGGAGAAATATTCAATACTCCTTTCAAAGTTCGGGGAGTAGAGCCAAACTCGGCAGACATCTTTTTCCCTTCATCTTCTATGATAAAATCATATTCCTTGACATTGAAAATTTTCGGGGAGTCAGTATGATTGAAAATCATGACGTCTTTTGATACCCTTCCTTGTCCAGCATTAACCTCTATTAGGACCGGGCTTACCTCAAAATCCTGTGCTGCAAGGCTGTTAGCCAGAACAAAGAGTAAAATGGTAAGGTATCTCATTTTTTTTAAAAGCAAATATAAATATAGTTTCTCCAAGGTCGGCAACCCAGTTTTTCATTAAAAAAATCCGTGACGATATTAGAATGTAATGTACTTTTGTTAAAACTAAAAAAAATAAACCATGAAAAAAAATCACCTAAGTTTTTTAACAGTCTGTGCCCTTCTGACCAGTCTAATGTTTTCCACCCTTTCCAATGCTCAAGCCGTCAGAGATCGTAATGTCATTCCTGTAGCAGTCAACTTAAACCAAGTTTTAAGGATGTCTATTTATGATGGAGGTAACATAGAATTCGTCTTCAATACCATCGATGATTATCGTGATGGTTTATCCGGTGACGCAGCGTCCGCTTCTGCCAATGCTGCTACTTCTTTTGGGTTTTATCAATCTTCTTTTACAATCTCATCCTCTACTGAATGGGATTTAATGTATGGAGCCGAAAACGCAACTTTTATCGGAGTAGATGATGGGTCGACTCCAAACACCTTAGCATTGGATAATGTAGGTCTTCAACTTGCAGCAAATGGAGCACACACCTTTGGAACGGGTGAACTCATAAGTGCCCCCACCACGCTCGCTACTGTTGTGGCTGACCTAGATGTGTACCCAGTTGAACTTATAGGTTGGGATAATACGGGCGCTTCTAATGCAGGAGATGAGGCAGATAATGACTTCACCATCACTTGGAGATGCGGTACGGCAGAAGGAGATATGAATGCTGTTTCATTAATCGAGCAGACAGACGTTGATCCTGATAGATATGTTGTCAACGTTCTATTTGAATTGCAGATCTCCGATAATTAAAATGATAATTAAGGCGAATGATTACGATTGTTCGCCTTTATCTTTTTATGAATCTTCTGCGAAATCCCGTCCTTATTGTTGCGCTTTTTTCAATAACACAGGCTCGAGGACAGTGCTCTCCTTGTAATGATCCTGCTCCAGTTGGCATAATTGATTATAACAGCGCTAGACTTAGTATGCTATCTGGGTCGAGTGTAGATTTCAATTTCCAAACCATCAGCGACTATAAGAACGGAATAACAAAATCCAATAGTACAGTCATGGGTATATCAATTTGTAATTGCAATTCAGAAGGGGGCACCTCTGCTGATCCTATAGCAGGATCGACCATTACTGGTTACTCAATATATTTAGACACAGATGACCCCAATTTCACGGGGTTGAATCCTGTAAATTCGCTCCCCCTCTGCGCTCTAGAAGCCTCTGCAACAGTATCAGCAGGTTTTGCTGCCTCCGCAGTCACCGTAACGGGCACGAAAGTCGCCTTGGACCAAATACCAACCGCAGGGGGGCCAATCTTTCAAGAGGACAATTCCCCTTTACAGATAGCAGATCGGTTTTGGACGACTGATCAAATAAGTATTGATTATTTCATGGGAGTATCTCCAGCGAGTGGGCCTTGTGCTTTATCCGTTCCTTTTATTGATGCAGCTGGAGGGTATGTGCCAGATGCATACTATGTTACTATATCATTCACCTTGGTCCCTGAGTGCACTGTATGCATAGACCCTAATTACTAGATAGAGGTCTATAAAAATGCGATTAGGCCAAATCATACTCTTGTCCTTCTTTTTCGCGGTAATAGCAGCTCCCGCCATCTCACAGCGCTCTGATACGAATGTTCTTGAATTAAGCGACAGCGCAGTGAACGAGCTAACAATAGACAGTTTATTATTTCTAGACAGCATAGCTAAGTCGATTGATCCGTTTTTTGATAGGTCCGACAGTATTAATACAGAAAAATTAACCCCCCCAAATGATAGCATTAGTAAAGAATTTAAGTTTTCTATTTATAAGCAAGAAATCGATGATCAAACTTCTGTTTTCAATAGTTTGGTTTTTGTCAATAACTCACAGGAGCTCACATCAGGTGAGTTAAGTCTACAATTACCAAATGGCTGGAGCCATTTGGCCTCTCAACAATTAGAGTTTACAGCTAATCCTGGTGAAATAACTTATATACCAATGCGACTGATTGCCCCTAAGAATTTAGAAGGCGGTCGATCATACATCATAGGTGCCACAGTAATCCTTGAAGATGGCAAAAAATTAAAGACTTATGCGTATGTTCAAAAAACAGCTCTTTTCAATTTAATAGCTATAAATCAAACCAGTTCAATTCGTATAAACCCTATCACCCTCGCTGGTGAGACAGGCATAAGGATAATCAATGATGGTAATGTGAATGAACCGATTCAAATATCTTTTGACCATTCACTTGACTATGATTTGATTACTCCTAATTCACTCGTCTTGACTTCTTTTAATTTAAAGGCAAAATCAGATACATTAATTTCTTTAGCGATTAGGAGAACGCTGATTAAGGATTCATTAGATGGTAATAATGCTTTACAGGATGAATTGCGCTATAAGATATCCTCATCCAATGCACAAATAGAGGGGGTCTTTTTTATTGAAAATTTTCAATCAAGCCTATTAGATGACACATATAAAAGACTTTCCCCGCTAATCATTTCGGGAGGGGTTTACAATATAGGAAGTCCTGGCGGAGAACGATATATGACTGCTGCAGGTGGAAAGCTACAATTAAGTGCTAAAAAGGATTTAGATTATTTCTTAGGAAGCTACAATTTGGGCCAAGTTGGAAGCACAGCGCTCGGAGATGGAGCAATTAGAGGGGTTTACCAATATAGACTTGGATTTAGAGCCGGGTTCAATCGATTTGAATTGAACAGCCGAATCAATAACAAGCATATCCCAATCTGCTACCAAGGCATAAGATATCAATACCATCGTGAGAGAATTATCTTTTCATCAGAATTAGGCAAGAGTTACCGACCCGATACTTATGTCTCTAGCTCTTCACTTGCGGTAAGCCGATTCGGAATACCCTTCAACTTAGGATATTCCCAAACCTTTGGGAATAGAAATTATAATTTAAGTGCATTCGAAGCCGGAATTAAGACGCCTATATTTCGTTTTTTAAGATTAGGTGGTGGTGCTACCTATTACATGGGAGAAATAACCGCACCTACAGCGTTAGCACCACGAAGCATTAATCAATTTGGTTATTACGCTGCTGGAGATCTTAATGCAGGAAAAGTTTCTGTGTCAGGACGTTGGAATTTTAGACCCGTCAATGGCTTTACTATTTCTGGTGATCGTGCCTCATTGGTATTATCAGGAAAAATTAAGACCGATAATGCCTTTGGTCACCGTTTTGACCTTACTAATATGAGTCAAGATTTTACACGTGAAGATTTTTCTAATAACATAGAAAATAGATTCGCGTCTTGGACAACCACTTACAATACTGCTGGTAATCTGATGGTGAGCCTCATGCCTCAGTATCGCAGTTTGGTCAGAGAGAATGTCGCGCCCTCCTCGACCGCTAGACTAAGTACATTTTATTATGGTTCATCCTTTGGCATTAGTAAACGGCTAAGTCACTTAGATGTTATTTCGGTTTTTGCTAACCCAATGATTACCCATGCCGTCTATGATTTTGAGCCAACCCTTATAAGGGGTTACACTGTTCGAACCGACCTAAATCCGGCATACAATTTAGGGTTGCGCTATACTAGAAATAACACGTTAAATATCACAGGAGACGTATTTAGGGGCCCTTTCTTTATTTATAACTATTCCGTAATCTCAGCAGATACAGCAATCATCCCGTTCTCCTCAGGCTTAATACGAGTATCTGCAGGATATAATAAAGAATTCAAAATTTCGAATATTGATTTAATTCTAAATCTAAGAGCCTTTTATAGCCTAGACGTTGTTACCCTATCAGAGCAATTTAACGTTGGAGCCAATGCTGTCGCTATGCTTCCGAAAGGAATCAGTATAACTAGCTACGTCAATTGGTTTGCATCTTCCTATGAAAGTCCAACGGGAGAGATTAGCAATAAAAACATCAACATAAACGCAGCAATCAAAAAGTCCTTCTATTGGCAACAACCCTATGAGAAATTTTATAAGCTCATAATTTTATGTTTCGAGGACTTAAACGGTAACGGAAGCAGAGAAAATAATGAGCCCTTTTTGCCCAATGTTAATATTAGCTTGAGAGCTGAAAAACAAGATTTAATTAATAAAAAGCATTCCCGGTCGCCCAATACTGATCTCATTACGGATATTTCTGGCAGGGTAAGGCTTAAAAAAATCCCTGCTGCGACTTATGATATTAAGTTTTATGAGCTTTTTAATGTGTCTGATTTGCACCCGACTTTTGGGTTTGAGCAAGAAATACTTCTAAATGAGGATAAGATAATTGAAGTCCCATTTATCAAGAATTATCACGTCCGAGGTTCAGTGTCCATAATTAAAGCCAAGAGATCGCGATTAGCATCATTTAATTTGGAGAGTCTCATAATTACAGCAGAGTCAGAAAATGGTGAGGTTTATAAAACATTGACGGATGAGTTTGGCAACTACAATTTATCAATCCCAGGAGCGGGAATTTACAAACTAACATGCAAGCATGGCTACCAAGAAATGTTAGAATCTAAAAATGCCGAGGCCCTAGTTGACTTTAATGGAATGAAGGAATATAGCTACGACTTTATATTTTATGAAAAAGATCGATTGATTGATTTTTCTGGAGGAGAGTTAGGGGAACAGGAGCCAGCGGAAGAGCAAATAATGGACGAAATGAAGGAGCCTCTCTCCCAACCCAATGAAATGCCAGATTTCTTTAAGTCTTTGGCTGATGAAATGAGCGGGGATAAATTAGAGCCATATAAATACCCTGGTAAAACCATATCTCGGCAAGAAGCTATTGAACAAATTGGCAATGATTTCGAGAGACAAATTGAATATAGGTTAGTGATCGGCTCCTACAAAGAGTCTTTAAAAAACGAAGACTTAGAGCAAATGATTGACGTAGCTAAAAACAATAAACTCAACATTGAAGTCATAAACGACTACTTAATAGTGAACCGTGATTTTATTGATAAAAAAAGTGCTGACAGGTTCTCTGATAGTCTCAGAAACGTTGGGATTGAGACCGCCACCATGCTCGGAAAGTATCAAGAAGTTCTCATTGAGCTTGAAGATTAACAACGCTTCCCATTGAAGAACGTCTTCTACAGGCCCAACTAAATTCTCCTTCCTCTGTGCACATATCTAAGTGTTAAAACAACCAATTATCGCCCAATTTAAGTCCTCATTTAATTGAATCGCGTATTATCAAATCGGTCGGGTTCAATGGCTCCTTAAAAAAATTTCGGGAAAGAAGAATAGGATCGCACTTCATCAGAATCATCTCATGGTTAAGTGATTCATGCGTATTGTAAATCCTCCACATTCTAATTATTATTCAATAACCTAATATCAAGAAGATCAAAGAGAGCTGGGCGCATCCCTATAGAACATAATAATTGTAATTATTAAGGTTTCATTTATAGAGTCTAAGTGCGTTTACAACATCCCTCCTAACAAACCTTCTTCCGATTTCTTGTGCCAAAATCTCTCGCACTATCTAAAACATCTTTAATTACAACTTTAGTAAAATTGTTGAATTAGATTTTTATAATCTTCTCTTCAATTATCAACCCGACATCTTCACGTGTAATTTTGTAAGTGTATATTCCGCTAGGCAGCGCGCTCATATCAATGTGATTTTCTCCAATTATCAGAGATTTGTCAAGGATCGCTTCCCCTAATAGATTAAAGAGATACAGATGAGAATTTTTCATTGGTTGAATAATCTTCAGCATGTTAGTCACTGGATTCGGAAAAACATTAACATCTAATAAACTCATCTCATTTGTGTTGACTGTTTGTTGCTCATGTAGGAACAATGATCGCTTGAACACCAAATTATCATTAGAAAATACATGCATCACTTCGATGACAGGCAAAGCGTACCCTGGTAACCAAAATACTTTTGAGTGCTCTTCAACGGATAAATATGTCCCTATTGGCGAAGGCCCCGTCACAGTCGTTCGTATAGTTGAAAGCATAATTGCATTTTGGTAACTATTGCCATCAGGCATAATGATATTTCCGCTCTCAACACCTTGCACTTCTACCTTATCAGTAACATTTGCTGTCAATCCATTCCATACTAAGGTTGAGGCAATACTATCTAAGTGACTTAGAGTAGAATTGAATGGGAATGGAATTAGTGTAAGAGCATTGGCATAACTCGAGGTCGTTGTCGTAGAAACTTTTCCAAATGACTTTAATCCGCTAGAATCATAGCTAAGAAAAAATTCTCCGTTTGCACTTTTCAATACATGTGTTGCACCTGGATAATTGGACGCGTGTATGGATGAATCCAGAGGCAACACCTTCATTTCATAATTTATACCACTTACAATAGAGGAAAAGTCCCAAGGTCCGTTATTTGAAATCGTCACAGTATCATCGACTTGATCAAATTTCATAGTCATCCCCAAATCAGGAATTTCGGGACATTTAATGGTTTGAGCTCCAACGAGTGAATAATTCAAACTCAGAAGTAGAATGATAGAATTTTTATTAAAAAGCATAATTCAACAAATTAAACTGAGTGGATATTACAACTTTATTTATCCGCGGTGAATCTAGCTGAAACTTCATCCCAGTTTACCACATTCCAAAATGCAGAAATGTAATCTGGTCTTCGGTTCTGGTAATTCAAGTAATATGCGTGTTCCCAAACATCCAATCCAAGAATTGGCGTTCCTCCGCATGATACTCCTGGCATTAATGGATTGTCCTGATTTGGGGTTGAGCACACTTCTACTTTGCCGCCTGGGTGAACACATAACCATGCCCAACCTGATCCGAACTGCGCAGCAGCAGCGTTGGCAAACTTTTCTTTGAACGCTTCAAATGATCCAAATGATGCGTTTATTGCCTCTGCCAACTCTCCCGATGGAGCTCCGCCACCATTAGGTGACATCACTTTCCAGAAAAGACTGTGGTTGTAATATCCTCCACCATTGTTTCTCACAGCACCATTGCTCATATCCAAATTCTTAAGGATATCATCTATGCTCATGTTCGCCATGTCGGTTCCTTCAATGGCTGCATTGAGTTTGCTCGTATATCCTGCATGGTGCTTGCCATGATGTATTTCCATTGTTCGCGCATCGATGTGTGGTTCTAACGCATCGTTTACATAATCTAATTGTGGTAGTTCAAATGCCATTATTATTTGTGTTTAAGTTATACTTACTAATGACAACAGCCTTCTACTGTCGTTGTTGAAATTTCCGCTTATTTCGCGTCAAATATTTTAAATCTTAACTAATTAACCATTAACTAAATGAAAAATATCTTACCATTCGCCATTGGAATTGCCTTAACACTTGCTGCATGCGGTGGCACTGAAGAAGAAAAACAAGTAGAGCAAACTCAAGCGGAAGTAAAGGTTGACGGAAAAGTCAATGAAATTATGAACGAGCTTGAAGCTGCTGGTCAAGAAGCTGAAATGACAGATGACAGCACAAGCCATGACCATGGCGATCATGAAGGTCACGATCACGGTGATCACTAAGGTCACAGTCATTAATTTCTTAGAAATAAGTGTGTTAATCCCGGATCTAAATCGATTCGGGATTTTTTCTGCCCAGTAAAATCGACTGGATCACAGGATCGTGCTCGTTAAGAATCTTAATGTATTCAGACTCATTGTAGAGACTTCTTACGAGCAAAGCCTCGATACGCTGCACTATAAGTGTGCTGGATCGAGCCCATTCATTCTCGTTTATCTCAAAGGAGTCTCTTTCAAGATAAGTTCTAAAATCCGCAAGTAGTAAGGAGTCTTCTGTGTTTTCCTTAAACGAGGTAATGTCCATCTCTGCCAAGCTTTCCAAGTTCTGGTCTCGAAATTCATACACAAAGTTGTACACTAATCCTCGGTGCATGAGTTCAGCATACAGCCACGTAATGCCCGCGGTATCTCTCAAGGTTTGAACATCAGGCTCAATTCCGCCACGTGGATCAAATTGGCCCAATGAATCTGCCGATTGAAGCTCAGATAGACTTTCATATTCGCGTTGAATATTTCTGCCATTTGGCGTGTAATATCGGGCAATGGTGAGCCGCGTAGCCGAACCATCAAGCCACTCATTCTGCTCTTGAACCAGTCCTTTTCCAAAAGACCTTCGCCCATAAATATGTGCCCTTTTATGATCCTGCATGGCCCCTGCGATTATCTCGGAGGCGCTTGCGCTGTAGCCATCAATAATTATTGATAATCCCACCTCCTCAAATTGACCATCACTGGTTGCATAATACTCCCGCCTTGGCCTCGATTTGCCTTCGGTGTAGGTAATCAATTTCCCTTTTTCTAAAAACTCATCTGATATGTTTTTGGCCACATCAAGCAAACCTCCACCATTTCCTCTCAAATCCAAGATCAGGTGCTGCGTGCTTTGTGTTTTAAGTGGATATACCAAATCTTCAAACTCCTCATGGGAGTTTTTAGCGAATCGATCTAACTTGATATAAATTGTAGTGTCATTGAGAAGGTACGCTGCTGAGATACTCGGTAGTGCCACTTCGCCACGCATTATTGTTTTTTCTATTGCTTCAATGCCACGCTTAAGTGTTACATTGACCTCGGTACCGCTAGGACCTTTAAGCAACCGCATCACATCCGTATTGGCCAATCCAACACCCGCGATAGTTTCATTTTCAACTGCAATAATTTTATCACCGGCCATTACCCCTGCCTTTTCACTTGGTCCGCCAGCTATTGTATTGATTACATAAACGGTATCGTTTTCAATTCTAAACTGCACCCCAATCCCCTGGAATGAGCCCTCGATCGACTCATTCACCGAAGCAAGCTCCTCACCACTGATGTAATGCGAATGTGGGTCTAACTTCTGAAGCAAATACTCTATGGCGTCTTCTTCTAATTCTTGACGAGACACCTCATCGACATACTCACTTTCTACGTAATGAAGAATTTGATCAATCTTTTCCCAATTTCCGCTCTTTTTTGAAACTTCCACATTCTTTAGCCCTCGGCCAAGCAGAATGCCAAATGCCATGGCCAGCGCTAGCGATGTTGGTATAATAACCTTACCCCTTCTGCTCATTCTATATCAGAAATTTGGGTAATCTCTAACCCGGCTTTTTCTAGAAAATCAAGGCCACTATGATCTTTGTATCGATCAATGTAAACCAAGCGTTTTATCCCCGCCTGTAGCACAAGTTTTGAGCAATCCTTACAAGGTGAATTGGTGAGATATAATGTTGCCCCGTTAGCCTTATTTGATGATCGTGCTACCTTCAAAATCGCATTTGCTTCGGCATGTAAAACATACCATTTTGTTTCTCCTTTTTCATCTTCACACTCGTTCTCGAAACCTGTGGGAGTTCCGTTGTACCCATCGGCAATAATTGTAGCATCCTTAACAATGATTGCACCTACTTGTTTGCGTTTGCAATGGCTGAGTTTTGCCCACTCCTTGGCCAGCCTTAAGTATGCTCGATCATACCGATCTTGCTTTTCAGGGTCTGAATATTTCTCTACCTCATTTTGCATCGTACAAATGTAGCAGCTCAATAAGGCGATGGAAATAACATATTCATGAATCGATCAAACCATCGGTCACATATCTTATCCGCTGAACCAATGTGTGCTTCTGTCAAAGTCAGCATTTTTAACTTGCGCCATATTTACCTAATTTATTAAACGAAAACTCATCTTACGCCTGGGTGTTACTACTGCATTATTAGCAACTTGCTCAAGCGATAAAACCGCAGACTCAGAAGAAATGAAACGCGAAACAGCCCCTAAAATAGCCTTGGAAGACTTCTTCAAGAATCCAGAAAAAACATCGTATCAAATATCTCCGAATGGTTCATATTACAGCTACCTCGCTCCATATGAGTCTAGGAAAAACATTTACGTTGAGAACATAGAGTCGGGTGAGACAAAGCGGGTTACCTCTCAAACCGACCGTGACATTGCCGGATACTTCTGGGCAAACAATGAGCAGCTTGTTTTCATGCGCGATGATGGTGGCAACGAAAACTGGTATCTCGTGGCCACCGATGTCAATACCGGTGAAGAAAAGCCACTCACAAAAATGGAAGGCGTTCGGTCGCAAATCATAGATGACTTAGAAGACATTCCCGAAGAAATGATCATCGGTTTAAACCAACGAAATCCACAAGTTTTTGACCCGTATCGACTCAATTTGACTACGGGTGAAATGACCATGATTGCAGAAAATCCTGGTAACATTACTGGTTGGATGACCGATCATGAAGGTAAGTTACGTGTGGCCAATGCTACCGATGGGGTGAACACTTCTCTTCTTTACCGTGATTCTGAAGAAGACGCTTTCAAAGTTGTATTGACCACCAATTTCAAAGAGAGTGTATCCCCTCGTTTCTTCACCTTCGATAATAAAAATGTCTATGCTACCTCAAACATAGGGCGAGACAAGGAGGCTGCGATCATTTTTGACATCGCCAATGGTAAAGAGCTTGAAGAGCTTTACGTAAATGAAAACAATGACGTAAACGGTATCAGTTATTCACGAAAACGCAAAGTGATTACTGCAGCGCGCTATACGGCTGAAAAGCAACAACGACATTTCTTCGATGATGAGGCAAAAAAGACTTTTGAGCGACTTCAAAACGAGCTTGAAGGTTATGAAGTTGCCATTACCTCGTCAACAAGAGAAGAGGATAAATACATCATTCGCACATACAGCGATCGGTCTTTGGGCGCATATTACCTATACGACAAAACAAGTGATGAACTCAGACATATTGCTGATGTAAGTCCATGGATTAATGAAGAAAACATGTCGTCAATGAAGCCAATAAAATATCAATCGAGAGATGGGTTAACCATACATGGATACCTCACCTTGCCTAAAGGAATGGAAGATGCCAAAAATCTACCGGTGGTGGTGAATATACATGGTGGGCCATGGGCTCGCGACAACTGGGGCTTTAACCCTGAGGTGCAATTCTTAGCAAACCGAGAATATGGTGTAATTCAAATGAACTTTAGAGGTTCTACAACCTACGGTAGAAAATTCTGGGAAGCATCATTTGATCAATGGGGTTTATCCATGCAAGAAGATGTGCAAGATGGAGCACAATGGTTGATCGATCAAGGAATCGCAGATCCAAAACGGATTGCAATCTATGGCGGTAGCTATGGCGGCTATGCCACTCTTCAAGGTTTGGTAAAAGATCCTGAATTCTACGCTTGCGGTATCGACTATGTAGGGGTTTCAAACCTGTTTACATTCATGAAAACGATTCCACCTTATTGGGCTCCATATCTTGATATGATGCACGAAATGGTAGGCGATCCTAGCGTTGCAGAAGATTCAGTGCGCATGGCAGCGACTTCACCAGCTTTGAATGCTAATAAGATTGTGGCCCCGTTATTTATAGCTCAAGGAGCAAACGATCCGAGAGTAGTCAAATCCGAATCGGATCAAATGGTAGAAGCTATGAAATCTAGAGGAGTGACCGTAGAATACATGGTCAAGGACAATGAGGGTCATGGTTTTAGAAATGAGGAGAACAAATTCGAGTTTTATGGAGCAATGGAACGGTTTTTAGGTGAGCACATCGGACAGGATAAAACCCAACCACAAGAAGCAGCAATGCATTAATCCATTTATCTCTTGAAACAAAAAACCCCAAGGTGTTTTGCCATGGGGTTTTTTTATTGAATAATCGTTATGTGTTAATTAACCACAATTGTTTGCGTGAACCGCTGTCCATCTTTCTCTAAGACAAGCAGGTAACTTCCTGCAGCTAGTTCAGATACATTTATTGTAGCCGTGCTTTCTAGAGACTTTGCGTTTGCTACTCTTTGTCCTTCTATATCAAACAGGTTGATTTGAGCTCCGATTAAGCCCTCAGATAGCTCCACATTAATTAGGTCAGTAGCTGGATTGGGGAATGCCGTCACCCTGTTTTCCAAGAGTTCAGATGTCCCTGCCACAAGTATCTCAACAGCCAAACTATCTGAACCTCGACAGCCATTAATGTCTGTTTCAGTTACGTAAACCATCCCAGATGGTCCTGCGCGCCATGCAACAATTGCGGCATTAGCCGTAGAAGAAACCACGTCTCCTGTTCCATCCGTACTCCAGTCAAAGATAGACCCATTGGTGGCGGGTACTGTGTAATTAAAGTTTGTCCACCACTGAGCCGAAACAGCTCCAGATATGGGCCCAACCACTGGGTCTGGGTGGATAGGATTATCTGAAATGGTGAACAATTCCGTAACCGTTTCCGAATTCGAATCTGTCACAGTCACAGTGTATGTACCTGGTGTAAGGCCCGAAATATCTTCCGTAGTAGCGTTGTTGCTCCAAGCATAACTGTATGGCGGAATACCGTTCAACACAGAGATGTCGATTACCCCATTGTTGTCCGTTTGGCATGTTTTGTCAGACACTACCCCGGTTACCGACATATTAAGGATTACAGTGGAATCGACAAAAAAGCTATCCATAGCTGTACAGCCGAGTGAATCCATTACCGTTACCATATACCATCCTGCGGAAAGGCTATCAATATCTTCTGAAGTATCTGAGTTGCTCCACATGTATGAAAAAGGAGCGGTGCCTCCAGATACAGTTAAATCGATGCTTCCATCATTCGTAGATGGATCACTTGTGGCAACTGTAGTTGCTGATATTACAATAGAATCCGGTTCTGTAATGGTGAGCGTATCGGAAGTAGCGTTTAAAAACGTGTCGGTCAATACAAGGGTTAACTCTGATGCAGGTAGATTCATAAACATGATGGTGGTATCTACGGTGCCCGTAATGACTTCATTCGTCATTATGGCATCTGTTCCTGTGGCTATGAGTCCTGATTGATATGCAGATGCGTTTCCGTTGAATGTGCCTGTGCAGTGTAGCCGCTCATTTGGGCCAATGGCTACAGAATTAAACGCCTCAGTAACCGCGCTGGTGCCCCCGAAATTTTTGCCCCATATTTCATTCAAATTTGGCCCGAGCTTTCCTGTAAAGCAATCTGTACCCACTCCGCCATTTGTAATAAACGTAGAATCTGCAAAGTTATAGGAAAGGGCAAACTCACCTACAAACACAATGTAATCGTCCTCTCCTGAAACATCTAAATCTAGTATACCATCTCGGCCACCACCGCCCATTTGATACACATCTTCAATAACGCCTGAGGTATCCAAATATGCAATGTAGCCATCAAAGTTGCCCGCAGAGGTGCTAATGGAGCCAGCATAGCTCAAGGTGTTTTGAAAACGGCCGCCTACATATAGTTTTTCTCCTGATGGACTAATGTCAATCGTGAAAGCATCATCTTCTCCAGGTCCGTTCCCTCCTTCGGCCCAAATCCAATTTCCCAAGGTATCAACCTTGGCCACAAACACATCTTGACCAGTAGCAGAATTCAACGTGTTCGAGCCAAAAGCAGCTGTGCCATAATAATAGCCCGTGGTGTATACATACTCAACCACCCCATTAACAGAGTGAGGCACCAAGTCCCGAGCGACATCAAAACTAGATCCTCCTGCTGCCGCTGCCCAATAATTGGTAGTAAGCGAAGTATCAAAACAGGTAACGAAAAGGTCATATGAGGCACTTGAGTTTAGTGTGGTTCCGCCTAGATTGATGCTTCCGGTGAAGTCGCCAGATACATACAGGCGATCATCTTCTCCAACAGAAATATTTGTTGTTTCGTCAATCCCCGCGTTGCCAACTTGCAACACTGTATCAATGGTACCAGTAGGAATATCCGTTTTCATGATAAATCCTTGGTAGCTCCCAGTTGAAACTACTATTTCAGTTCCGAAAGATGCGGTTTGCTCAAAATATCCAACGGTAAAAGCTTTGTCTCCAACAATTTCGGAGCCATAAGCAGCACAAAATGCATTGCCTCCACCTGTGATTGCGTGTGCCCACAAAATACCGTTTGATGCAGCGTCATAAGCAGCTACCCATCCTGAACCTCCGGCAGCAGCATTAGCGTAAAGGGTAATACTATCCAGTACTATCGAATCTTCAAAATACCCCGCTACCACAAAAACATCACCGATGGAAGTAGCTCCAGCAGCTATGCCAGTACCTTGATCTGTACCGGCTCCACCTCCTTGCTTTAGTCCATGGTAACCATCGTTTTTAAGTTGATGGAAGGTCCATTCGTTTGTGTCTTGTATGATTGTAAGTGGCGCATAGCAACCAGACAAGCTGTCGACAGTTACAACGCCACTCGAGTCTCCAAAACAAGCATTGTTGACTTGAGAGGTTAAAAGGCTCACTTGTGCAGTGGTGTATTGAGTTGCAACCGCGGCTATTAAAACTAATACGAGCTTTTTCATTTTGATCATGGATTTTGACGTCTGTTAACGTAGTGATACGAACTTGCACCACCATAGGTTTGACAAAGGTGTTAAAAAACAGCTAAGAGCAAAGCAAAGCAAACAGCTCAGCTTGATGTGGAATATCGGCTATCAAAGGTTGAGCTCCGTGTTTCTTTATTTCTGCAGCGGTACTATTTCCAATGGCGATGACCTTCTTTAGTTTACCCAAGTCATTTCCGCCATCGACAAAGCCTGTGACATTACTCGGACTGTAGAAGATTGCAGCTTCTGGAAGGTTTTCGAGCTTTCGAGCAATAATATTGGTTCGGTAGGTTTCAACCTCAATTACTTGATCTGGACTCAACAACTTTGCGATACTTCCTAAGGATTGATTTGATGATGGAAATAAGACCCGTTGATCGCCTACAACTTTGCTTATTTCGATTGCAACCTCATTCGGTTGGCCTGCATTTGGGATGAAATCAATCTTATCAAGGTATCGGTGCAGAGCGCGAGCAGTGGACTCACCAAATACAGCCGTTCGTTTATCCTTAATTTGTACTTCATTAACATTTTGAAAAAATGCGTCAACGGCATTTGATGATGCGAAGAAAATCCAGTCAAAATCGTTGGGTAATTGAAATTTAACTGGTTCCACCTCTATGAATGAAGTCTGATGCACTTTAACATCAAACTGCCGACAAGCCCTTAGGATGTGCGATGCCTCATCTTGATGTTTGGTGATTAATACTGATTCTGGTGCAGACATTTTGGAGATTTTATCAAATCTCGAAAGCGCATCTTCTACATTACTGGCGGAAAACCGAATCCGTTTTGGGAGCATAGTCCAGTCTTGCCCAAAGCTCACACTCACATTGAAATGATCCTCTTGTGGTTTGGCATATACCCCAATTGGTATGTGACAACCGCCTCCGAATCTAGATAATAATGCTCTTTCAATCTGTATGGCATTTCGTGTAGATCGATCATCAAGCCGCTTAATGGTTTCTATCAGCCCCGCATCATCACTCCTACATTGATAGGCCAGCACTCCTTGTGCCGGTGCAGGCACAAAAATCCTTGGATCCAACTCCCATTTTTTCAAGTCCGAAACATCAAGTTGAAGCCGCTCAAGACCTGCTGCTGCAAGCAATATGGCATCAAAGTCACCATTTCGAAGCTTATTCACACGCGTAGGAACGTTACCTCTTATATCCTTTATTTCAACATCCCCTCTGAGCGCGAGGATTTGAGACTTGCGCCTGGCCGATGAAGTCCCAACAACTGCGGACTTTTTAAAACCAAATGGCATGGTATGATCGATTGCATTTGGTCGAATGAGTATAACATCGGATGGGTTCGCGCGCTGACTAACTCCAGCAATAATCAATCCTGGAGGCATTTGCGTTTCAAGGTCCTTATGCGAGTGTATAGCTACATCGATGGAGCCTTCGAGTAAAGCAGACTCAATTTCCTTCGTAAAAAATCCTTTTCCCTCGATTTTATCGAAGCTTAAATCTTGAATACGATCTCCTTTGGTAGTGATGATTTTTATTTCCGAATCAACTCCAATGGCCGTCAGAGAATCTTGAAAAAAATTCGCTTGCCACAACGCCAAATCGCTGCCCCGACCGCCAATGATAACTTTCTTACTCACTTACCGAGTCTTTTAAGTCTTGATCAAGGATTACTTCTTTCGCGATTTTCATAGGTACCGAGACGTATTTCTTCTCTAAATAATTGAGCATCTCCAGCGTTATTTCTCGATCCTCATCACTCATGGTCATGAGTCGAGAAGCGAAGGTTTTTTCAATCGCATTTGTCTTGATTTCCTTCATAATTGATGGAACCTTTTGCATGGCGAGTTCCAACTTTCGCGTTCGAAAAACTTCTACAAATTCAGCCAAACGCTGCTCTACCAATTCTTCGCAACGAAACACCTCTTTTTCTCTGGTTTTCAGATTTGCTTTGGCAATTTCCCTTAGGCTTTCCACTGATATGTAATCAACATTAAACATGGCAATCACATCTGGGTGAATATCCTGGGGAACGGCTAAATCTAAGACCACTTTTCGATTATTTGACCCGTTGTAAGCATGTTTGAAGAGATCTACATCAACAATTGCTTGCTCTGAGCCCGTGCAAGTAATGAGCACATCAAACCCAACCAATTTTGATTTGAGTTGATCTAACCCAAAACCTTCGCCATTAAGGTTTTTGGCGAGCTTTTCAGCTTTTTCGGCCGTCCGATTGAAAACCCGCGTCTGTTTGAAATTGAACTTTTTCAAATTCCCGGCAATGGCCTCAATGGTCTGTCCTGCACCAATAAATGCCACGCTCTGATCTTCGTTTAAGTTTCGATCCAACAGCTGATGATAGCCGAGGTTGACCACCGATATAGGCTTGGTGGCTATGTTGGTTTCTGTGTACACCTGCTTGGCACATTCAATCGCTTTCTGTATCGAAATCCGTATGAAATGGCCGGTCATGCCCGCGCTTTTAGCCAGTTCATATGCCTGACGTACTTGGGTAATTATTTCTCTTTCTCCTACTATGAGGGAATCAAGTGAACTGGCAACATGAAACAGATGCCTTATCGCATCTAGGCCATGATAAATTCTTGCCTTCTCAATCGCTAAGCGCTTGGTATGCTGCTCAATACTTGGGTATGCCGCGTCTAAAAACTGCTGTAAAAATTCATCTGTGACTTCTTGCGTTGAACGGATAAAAAACTCTACCCTGTTGCAAGTAGAGATCATCATAAACTCTTTGATCGAAAACTTCTTGCGTATTGGTTTGAAACGATCTACTTGCTTATCCGCTTCTACGTGAAATTGACCTACGGCATCTAGTCCTAGGTTTCGATGAGTAAACGCTATGATATAAAACTGCTTCAAATTCGGGTGCGAAATTCTCTTGAGACTCCCATCATTGTGTCATAACAATGTCAAGGTACGAGAGGTAACGTTTTCATTTTTCCATTTTAACCTATCTGGTCCAATCAAACCGTTTGGCTCTCAAACAGGACAATTAAGCTGTTTTCGCTCATACGGTCTCATTTGACTGACCAACATTACGATAAGAATAACCATTTCGGCAAGCAGGTTGTTTTCTCTTACTTGCCCCTCTTAAAAAGCTAGGTGCAAAAAACCAAAAAACCCTGCCACGCTTCCATGCGGCAGGGTTTCCCTTTTCAACTTATGTTAATCCTTTAGCTTCCGCACATCTCGCAGTCGTCTGGATTATCCAGTGAGCATGCAATCTCTGCTTGGCGTTGCTCTAAGCTTACTTCTTCTGCTCCTGTTGCCGAACCTTCTTCAACTTTCGCAGTTTCTGGCTTTGGCTCTTCGAGCTTGCTTTTATCCAAGGTGAACTTAATGGCATCGCGTGCAGCTTTGGTGCGGAGGTAATACATTCCGGTTTTCAGACCCGCTTTCCATCCGTAGAAATGCATTGAAGTAAGCTTCGCAAAGTTGGCGTTCTCCATGAAGATGTTGAGCGATTGGCTTTGGTCAATGTACGCACCTCGATCAGCACTCATCTCAATAATCACCTTCTGGCTTATCTCCCATGCTGTTTTGTAAAGCTCCTTTAAGTTATCTGGCACATCATCTATTTCCTGCACAGAACCATTGGCCGCGATCAACTTATTCTTTATGGTATCATTCCATTTGTCAAGCTTTACCAAATCACGCAAGAGGTGCTTATTTACCACGGCAAACTCCCCGCTCAAAGTTCTTCGGCTATATATGTTTGAGGTATATGGCTCAATGCATTCATTATTTCCAAGAATTTGGCTGGTAGATGCAGTCGGCATTGGTGCCATGAGTAGTGAGTTTCGCACACCGTGCTCTTTGATTTCGTCTCTCAGTACATCCCACTCCCAACGATTTCCTGGCTCTACATTCCAAAGATCAAATTGGAACTTGCCTTGAGAAATTGGCGAACCTTCGTACGTTTCGTATGGCCCATGTTCCTTGGCTAAGTCTTTGGATGCTGTCAATGCCGCATAGTAAATCGTCTCGAAAACATCCTTGTTGAGCTGCTTAGCTTGCGGTGAGTCGAATGGATAACGCATTAAGATAAATGCGTCCGCAAGTCCTTGCACACCTAAACCGATTGGTCTATGTCTGAAATTTGAATTCTTCGCTTCAGGCACTGGATAGAAGTTTCGATCAATGATCTTATTCAAGTTTTTGGTTGCCACGTAGGTGATCTCAAAAAGCTTGTCGTGATCAAACTTGCCTTCATTCACAAACTTTGGTAATGCAATAGATGCCAAGTTGCAAACCGCTACCTCATCTGGTGCAGTGTACTCAACAATCTCCGTACAAAGGTTTGAGGACTTAATCGTGCCCAAGTTTTGCTGGTTCGATTTTGAATTTGCCGCATCTTTATACAGCATGTATGGAGTACCGGTCTCGATCTGAGACTCTAGAATCTTAAACCAAAGGTCTTGTGCCTTAATGGTCTTCTTAACTTTTCCTTCCTTTTCATACTTAGTGTAAAGTTTTTCAAACTCTTCGCCCCAGCAATCAGAGAGTCCTGGGCATTCGTCTGGACACATAAGCGACCAATCACCACCTTCTTCCACACGCTTCATGAAAAGATCCGGAGTCCACATTGCGTAGAATAAATCTCTTGCCCGCTGTTCTTCCTTACCATGATTTTTCTTCAAATCCAAGAAGTCAAACACATCGGCATGCCATGGCTCAAGATAGATCGCAAACGAACCTTTGCGTTTTCCGCCTCCTTGATCTACGTAACGAGCTGTATCGTTAAATACTCTCAACATCGGCACAATTCCGTTGCTCGTTCCATTCGTTCCTCTGATGTATGAACCCGTAGCTCGGACATTGTGAATTGACAGTCCAATACCACCTGCAGACTGCGAAATCTTAGCACACTGCGTAAGTGTATCGTAAATGCCGCTAATGCTGTCATCTTTAGTTGTTAGCAAGAAACAGCTCGACATCTGTGGTTTTGGCGTGCCCGCGTTAAATAGCGTTGGTGTGGCGTGTGTAAACCATCGCTCACTCATCAAATCATACGTTTCGATGGCAGCGTCAATATCTTCTTTGTGAATTCCAATGGCTACACGCATAAGCATATGTTGTGGACGTTCCACAACCTCGCCATTGATTTTCAAGAGATACGATCGCTCCAAGGTTTTAAAGCCGAAATAATCGTAACCGAAATCGCGATCATAGATGATGGTGCTATCAAGTTGCTCCGCGTTATCTTGAATAATCTTATACACATCATCAGCAAGCAGAGGCGCTTTTTTATCCGTATGTGGATCAATGTAGTTATACAATTGCTCCATGGTTGCCGAAAACGATTTCTCCGTGTTCTTGTGCAGGTTTGAGACTGCGATTCGAGACGCGAGCAGCGCATAATCTGGATGTGACGTAGTCATAGAAGCTGCCGTTTCAGCAGCGAGGTTATCGAGTACGGTAGTAGTCACACCATCGTAAATACCTTCGATCACCTTCATTGAAATTTTAACTGGATCAACACTGGAGTGCAGACCGTAGCACAGCTTTTTTATTCTACCGGTGATCTTATCGAATTTCACCGCTTCGCTGCGCCCATCTCTTTTAATTACAAACATTGGCTTAGGTTTATTATGATTTTCTAGAGTTTGGAGGTAGGATTATCTTAAAAGTCTTCGTCCATTTTGAATACTTGAGACTCGCTGCCTGAAGCAACTCCAGCCTTTTGATATTCAGCTACACGCTTCTCAAAGAAATTGGTCTTGCCTTGCAGGCTGATCATTTCCATAAAGTCAAATGGGTTTTCTGAATTGTAAATCTTATCGCAATTGAGTTCTGAAAGCAACCTGTCTGCAACAAATTCAATGTATTGCTGCATCAACTTCGCGTTCATTCCAATCAATGAGACTGGAAGTGACTCTGAAACAAACTCCTTTTCAATATCTACCGCATCACGAATGATTTTAGTAACCGTTTCTTTCGAAAGTTTGTTGATTACATGGTCGTTGTAAAGCAAACACGCAAAGTCACAGTGCATGCCTTCATCACGCGAAATCAACTCGTTACTGAAACTCAACCCAGGCATGAGACCTCTTTTCTTCAGCCAGAATATTGAGCAGAAAGACCCCGAAAAGAAAATACCTTCAACCGCAGCAAACGCTACAAGTCGCTCTGCAAATGATCCATTATCAATCCAGTTGAGCGCCCACTCCGCTTTTTTCTTCACGCAGTCCATCGTCTCGATTGCATTAAAGAGCTTATCCTTTTCTGCCTTATCCTTAATGTACGTGTCAATCAGAAGAGAGTATGTTTCACTATGAATGTTTTCCATAGCGATTTGGAAGCCGTAGAAAAACTTTGCTTCCGTGTATTGAACCTCTGCAACAAAATTTTCTGCAAGGTTTTCATTCACAATTCCATCGCTTGCCGCGAAAAAGGCTAAAACGTGTTTTATAAAGTAACGCTCATCATCGTTCAACTTATGTTCCCAATCATGCAAATCTGGACCAAGATCAATTTCTTCCGCAGTCCAAAAACTTGCTTCTGATTTTTTGTAGAACGACCAAATATCATCGTGTTGAATTGGGAATAAAACGAAGCGTCTTGGGTCTTCTTTTAGGATTGGTTCTTCTTGCATTTTGCTCATTTTTCTTGTGTTACTGTTCCTCTTTCCATGCATCAGTTTCGACTTCAACCGAAACGGTCAACACCCCTGATTTTGAGGTGACAATGGCCCTAAGCTGAAAATCTCAACTTTAATTAACTTGCTGAAAAACAGGTAGTTAAAACCAGCCTTTGCTAGTCTAGCAAAAGACATTGAACAATGCCTTCCGTTTTAATGCGAAGCAAATCTTGAGAAAAATGTCCCTCGAGGCAAACCATTTTCATTAACAATTACTCAAGGTTTTAAACACTCGAAAAATATTTGAGCTGTTTAAAAATTAATTTCCCCAACCTTAACCCAATGTTAACGCGACATGCGAAAAAATGAACTTGTTAATTGGGAATAAAATCAACGACATAATTTGTTTTATTCACTGTCTTGGTCCATTTTATAAAGCTCAGAATTAACCAATTCCAACTCATTGTACCAAGCCTCACCATACTTTCTTATGAGGGCATCTTTTGTGAAGCGAAACACCGGTATGCTCAACTCCTTACCTAAAGCACATGCGGGTTTGCATATCTGCCAACGCTCGTAGTTAACCGCTTCGAACGTTGGGTATTTCTTTGTCCGCACTGGATATAGATGACATGAAACAGGCTTTTGAAAGTTGGTTTTACAATCTTTCCAAGCTAACTCTATTCCGCACATAGCCATACCATCATCACTAAAAACGGTGTAGGCACACTCCTTGCCTTCCCTTAGCGGTGTAACGTGATCTCCATCGCTATCAATAATGCTTGTTCCTTGCTCCTCAATCGCCTCTATTCCCTCGGATCTTAAGTATGGCTTCACATTTTGGTATTCTGCCTTAATTATTTCAACCTCATCTTCTGTGAGCGGTGCTCCAGATTGCCCCTCGACACAGCATGCGCCTTTGCAGGCACTCAAATTGCATACAAAGTCTTCTTTAAAGAGCTCCAGAGAAACCAGTTTATCATCAATCTGTATCACGATCTAGCTGTTTATCCATTCAAACAAACCAAAAAACACAGCAATCCAGATTAGCCCTTTAATCAGGAAGAATAAAACCCCTGCTAAGCCAATTCGCTTTAACCAACTTATTATTGCTTTTTTGTGTTTCAAATCAGCGCAAATTTACCAAGCGAGATACACACCCAACGCTACATTTGCCGTCATGAATCACGAAGAGGTTTTCAAGAAAGTTATTAGCCATGCAAAAGAGTATGGTTTTGTTTTTCAATCAAGTGAAATTTACGATGGATTAAGCGCGGTATACGATTACGGTCAACTCGGAGCCGAACTTAAAAACAACATCAAACAACACTGGTGGAAAAGCATGGTTCAAATGAACGAGAACATCGTGGGTATTGATTCCGCCATCTTTATGCATCCTAGCACTTGGAAAGCATCTGGTCATGTTGACGCATTCAGCGATCCGCTGATAGATAACAAAGACAGTAAAAAACGATATCGCGCAGATGTGTTAATCGAAGACCACATCGCCAAAATTGAAGGTAAGATTGACAAAGAAATAAAGAAGGCCACAAAGCGCTTTGGAGATGATTTTGATGCAGAAATGTATCGCCAAACCAACCCACGGGTGAAGGGTTACATCGAAAAAATCACTGACATTGAAAAGCGATTAAAGCAATGCCTAGATGAGGAAGACCTTGAAGGGGTGAAGCAGCTGATTATCGATGAAGAAATTACAGACCCTGTTAGTGGTTCGCGCAACTGGACCGATGTGCGGCAATTTAACCTCATGTTTAGCACCGAAATGGGCTCTGTAGCAGAAGGGGCCAACACCATTTACTTACGACCTGAAACTGCTCAGGGAATTTTCGTGAACTACCTTAACGTTCAGAAAACAGGCAGGATGAAACTTCCCTTCGGAATCGCCCAAATTGGCAAAGCCTTCCGTAACGAAATTGTAGCGCGCCAGTTCATATTTAGAATGCGCGAATTCGAGCAAATGGAAATGCAGTTTTTTGTGAAGCCAGGCACCGAAATGGAATGGTATAACCATTGGAAAGAAGAGCGTATGAAGTGGCATCTTTCAATAGGTGTGCCGGCTTCAGAATACCGTTTTCACGATCACATCAAGTTGGCGCACTACGCTAATGCTGCGGCCGACATTGAATACAACTTTCCGTTTGGATTTAAAGAACTCGAAGGCATTCACTCTCGAACTGACTTTGACCTTAAGCAGCACGAAGAGTTTAGTGGTAAGAAACTGCAATATTTTGATCCAGAGACTCAGGAGAGCTACGTTCCTTATGTTGTAGAAACCAGTATTGGGTTGGATCGAATGTTTTTAGCTACCCTTTGCGCTTCCTATCAAGAAGAAAAATTAGAAGATGGATCCGAGCGCACCGTGCTTAAGATTCCTGCTAAACTTGCCCCATATAAGGTGGCAGTTTTACCCCTATTGAAAAAAGATGGTTTACCGGAGAAGGCACGTGAGATCATCGACACGCTCAAAGGAGATTATATGTGCCAATATGATGAGAAGGATGCCATTGGAAGAAGATATAGGAGGCAAGACGCCATAGGTACTCCGTTTGCTATTACCGTTGATCACCAAACACTTGAGGATGATACGGTAACCATTCGTGATCGAGACACCATGAGTCAAGAGCGCGTAAAAGCTGCCGAGCTTTTCTCAATTATCACATCCAAGTTAAAGGGTTAAGCGCTGCTTTTCGGTGCGATTATTGCGGCTATAGTAAGCCTTAATGCGTGTGTGCATGAGTAAATACTTAACCCTAGCTTTCTTCTTTTGTGGCTACCTAATTCATGCCCAAACCATTACGGTGGTAGATGAAATTTCGGGTGAGCCTGTTCAGTTTGCAACAGTGATTGGAATAAACCCTCAGGTGAGTTCAATCACAAATACCAAGGGTCAATTCGATCTTAGCCCGTATATCGAGTGTGATAGCATTGCTATACAAGAGGTTGGACATAAAAGCAAGGTTCTTTCTCTAGATCAAGTCTCTGCGCTATCGAATGGATTGCTATTGCTCAGTCCAAACGCCTTCTCGCTCGAAGGAATCACCATCAGCGCAGCCCGATGGGAACAAAACAAAAGCGATATCCCGTACAAAATCACCACCATCGATCCTGACCAAATAAAATTTGAAAATTCACAAACCGCAGCGGACCTGCTCGAAACCTCAGGGGAGGTATATGTGCAAAAGAGTCAAATGGGAGGCGGCAGTCCTATGATCCGTGGTTTTGCGGCAAATCGGGTAATGATTTCCGTTGACGGAGTGAGGATGAACAACGCCATATTCAGAAGTGGCAACTTACAAAATGTAATCTCACTCGATCCCATGGCCATTGAAAACACAGAAGTTGTATACGGCCCTGGATCTGTAATTTACGGTAGCGATGCATTGGGAGGAGTAATGTCTTTCTATACTCTGACTCCTCAATTCTCAGAAACAAAGGAATCAGTAGCAACGGGCAGAGCAATGGTGAGGGCATCTAGTGCAAATCGAGAGCGTACCGGACACCTTGACTTCAATCTTGGCTATCAAAAAATCACTTTTACCACAAGTATATCATGCTCTGATTTCGAAGATTTACAGATGGGGCGAAATGGTCCGGATGATTACCTAAGAAACGAGTATGTAATACGCGAAGACAGCACCGACCGGATGGTAGCTAACCCTCGGCCTCGTGAACAGGTTTCAACCGAATACGATCAGATAAATGTGACCCAAAAAATTCGTTACCAACCAAACAAAAATTGGGAAGTTACCTATGGTGGACATTATTCTAACACAAGCGACTATGGCAGATATGATCGGCAAATAAGATATAGAGGCGATACGCTTCGGTCTGCAGAATGGTACTATGGCCCACAAGAATGGATGATGCACTCGTTGAGAGTAATCCACGATGGAGACAACCTATTGTATGACAAGATGAGTATCACATCGGCATATCAAATGTTTCGCGAAAGCCGACACGACCGTGATTTTGGCTCCATTCGAAGGTCAAATCGAGTGGAGCGCGTTTATGCGCCATCGCTGAATATTGACTTCGAACAAGATATTGGAGACAAACACGAAATATTCTATGGAGCGGAAGGAGTCTTCAACTTAGTCCATTCCAATGCGACCACAACCAATATTCTTACCCAAGTAAATTCACTTAATCAAACGCGTTACCCGCATAACTCAACTTGGTGGAGCGCGGCAGCTTATTTATCCGATAAGTATCACGTATCTAAAAAGGTAACTTTTGTTTCGAGTGTGCGATATTCCCTCATTGGTCTTGATGCCACATTTGACACCACTTTTATTTCATTGCCGGTTCAAAGCGTGAGTATTCGCACAGGAGCACTAAATGGCTCCACAGGCCTAACATACAGACCTACAGATAAATGGCAGATGAATGTAGCATTGAGCACGGGTTTTCGTGCACCCAATATTGATGACGTTGGAAAGGTGTTCGACTCAGAGCCGGGCGCCGTGGTAATACCCAATCCCGCATTGCGATCTGAATACGCCTACAGTGGCGAGGTGGGGGCGGCCAAAATCTTTGGTGAGCGAATAAAAGTTGATGCCACACTCTTTTACACTTGGCTCAATAATGCTATGGTGCGCAGAAACTCCACCCTAAACGGAGCAGACAGCGTAATGTATGGCGGAGAGTTGAGCCAAGTCCAATCCATTCAAAACGCAGCTCAGGCTACCATATGTGGAATACAGACGGGCTTCGAGCTAAAGCTATGGAAGCACATAACAGTAAACGGGCGATTTAATTATCAAAACGGAGTAGAAGAATTGGATGATGGGTCACAAGCTCCTTCTAGGCATGTACCTCCAATCTTTGGACAGGCAGAAATGACCTACAATAACAATAAGTTTCGAGCGTCCCTCATTTCGCAGTTTAATGGAGAGGTATCATACGAGAATTTGGCTCCCTCTGAGCGATCAAAAGACTTTATCTATGCCGCAGATGATAATGGAAACCCATATTCACCAGCATGGGCGATTATCGATGCACACGCATCGTATCAGATTAAAACCAATTTCTCAGTCACGGCCTCCATCGAAAACATATTAGACTTGCGCTACCGCCCCTACTCCTCCGGGATTTCAGCTCCAGGAAGAAATTTTATCGGGACGGTTAACTATACTTTTTAATCGAGTTTTTTTAATTGACTTCGAGTCAATTCATTGGGTTGAGCGTTCCCCGTATTTACCGTGTCTGCTGGCTCAAAAAGCAAAACGAGTGTTTCTTGCTCAGTCACGGGTCTGTGTTCTACCCCGCTTGGTATAGTTATCATCTCCCCTTCAGCCAACTTTACATTACCATCCCTAAATTCAATGGTTAACTCACCGCTTAATACATAAAACAACTCATCTACATCTTGGTGACTATGCCAAACAAACTCCCCTTTAAGCTTGGCAATGCGCACGTGTTGCCCATTAAGTTCAGCTATGATATGTGGATCCCAATATTGATCGATTTTTACGGCAGCCACATCGATGGATTTCTTCTT
This sequence comes from Salibacteraceae bacterium, assembly GCA_023262195.1. GTDB lineage: Bacteria > Bacteroidota > Bacteroidia > Flavobacteriales_G > Salibacteraceae > SHAN690. The sequence continues at coordinate 29,483 of JALRDM010000087.1, forward strand.
TGGCGGAATCGGTTAAACTCCAAATTGCTTTAAATGATGGTCAAGATGTTTATACATCGCCCAACTCCATTCCGTAGATCTGAGTTTACCCAACCATGCATGGTTTATACACTCGGCTTTTTCTTTACCTCCTGTTGAATATTGAGATACATTATTCAAGAGCCTTTGTTTCTCTAACTCAAAATCATGAACATCAACCGCCTTAAAGTAGGGAGCAGTGGGTGCATTTCTCTTATAAGCTTTTGGCCCTATGATTACGCTGCGCATCATTGGCTTGAGAAAGAGTTTCATTATTGGGCTTACAGATGCCTCTCGTTGGCCATTGTTAAATTCAAAAAACCAAGCTGCAATGCGCCATCATCTCACAAACGTTCATGCTGCCCCAAAGCGGTTTACTCTCCCCGCTTGAGGCATTGATACGCTTCACAAGTTGGTCGCACACCTCAGATTGAAAGATGTTTGGTTGCTCCGTTTTCATTTAAAATTCGTTCTTCACTATTATACAAGAACCGCTTTTATCTGGCATCGGAATTGGGATCAGCTGGTTTGATGAACAATATTCATCCACCGCCTTTCGCGCACCCAACCATGCATTATAATCATGCACGATTATTATTCCCCCAGGATTCAGTTTTGGATAAAAAATTTCTAAGCCTGCCTTTGTGGGTTGATACAAATCAGCATCAAGGTGCACCAGGGCAAATTTTTCTGATTTAATGTCCGAGGTTACAGAATCTGGGAAGAACCCCTTTAATACGACTATGTTGTCATTCAGCGGAGCAATATGTTGGATTACAAGATCAGGTGCCGTATCAGAAAAGTGTTTTACCCCAGTTTCAAACCCAGTCGCATCTTTCTCTTCTTGCACCGCCTTTTTTGGAAAGCCTTCAAACGTGTCAAGCAAATAGAGTTTGCGCTCAGGCAAATAATGGTGAAAAAGTTTGGCTGTCTCCCCACGATACACTCCAAGCTC
>JALRDM010000093.1 GCA_023262195.1 Salibacteraceae bacterium
GCAAATTTTGCCGGGATTTAATCCCCGTAGTTTTGAAATATCAAAAAAGAACGTCCTGATATTAATTCATTATTGCAGCTTCTAGACGATCCTGATGAAGGAGTTTTTGAGCATGTAAGGCTGCAAATTTTGGCCATTGGCGAGACCATTATTCCCAACTTGGAATCAGCATGGGAAACCAGCATTTTCGGAGTCGTCTTCCAGAATCGTATTGAGCAACTCATCCATGACATACAATTTGAAGCATTACTTAAGCACCTTGGTGCTTGGCGTGATGCTGGTGCCGCCAGTCTGCTTGATGGCGCTATCCTGATTAGTCGATACCAATATCCTGATTTTGATGAGGAGCTTATGTTGAAGCAACTCGAACAGATACAACAAGATATTTGGATTGAGCTAAATGCAAACCTTACCGCATTCGAGCAAGTAAAAGTGATCAATCACATTCTTTTTGAAGTGTATGGATTCACTGGTAATACTCAGAACTATCACGCCCCAAAAAATTCTTTCTTAAATGTGGTTTTAGAATCCAAAAAAGGGAATCCACTGAGTTTGAGTCTGATTTACTCCATCATCGCACAAAACTTAGACCTTCCGATATACGGCATTAATCTTCCCAGACACTTTGTGCTGGGATACTTGGATCGATTTAGTTTATACAAGACAAACAACATTTACACGTCCGATGTGTTGTTCTACATTAATCCGTTTAGCAAAGGCACAGTATTTAGTGCGGCAGAGATTGACGATTTTTTAGTTCAGCTCAAACTCGATAAAAAGCCAGACTATTATCAGCCATGTAAAAACGAAGCCATTTTGAATAGAGCTTTACAAAATTTGAAACTCAGTTACTCTAAATTAGGGGATGAAGAAAAGGTCAATGAGATCAATAGGATGATTCAAGTGCTGAATAATGCCGAATAATTCTGACTGTGATTCGTGACCATTATCATCTCTAGACTAAAAAACATAAAATCTCATAGCGTATCTTTGCCTCAGCATAATGGTTTGATGCCACCCACATTCCTGAGCATCAATAACTTGCACTAATTATATGGAAATTCTCATCTTCTTTTTCGCCCACTGGTATCTTTCTTTATTTACCCAGACATTCTTTCATCACCGATATGCGGCACACCAAATGTTTACCATGAGTAAAGGTTGGGAGCGCTTCTTTCAGGTCCTATCCTTGATCTTTCAAGGTTCAAGCTATCTCAGTGCATATACCTATGGTATTTTACACAGAAAACATCACGCCTATGCTGATACGGAATTAGATCCGCATTCGCCCAAGTATGATAAAAATCTGTTTGCCATGATGTGGCGAACAAAGACCATATATTCTGATATTTTCTACGGAAGAATTCCCATTGAGGATAAGTGGAAAAAAGATTTACCTGAGTGGGCCGCATTCGAAAAATTTGCAGATAGCTGGCCAGTGCGAATTGGTTGGGGCCTCTTTTACATTTGGTTCTATGTGATGTTTGCCGAATATTGGTGGATGTACCTGTTGCTTCCTATCCATTTCGTTATGGGTCCTGCACACGGAGCAATCATTAACTGGTTTGCCCACAGAGTGGGATATACAAACTTTAAAGTAGAAGATACTTCCAAGAATTTAATGCCTGTGGACATTTTGATGCTCGGAGAAGGATATCATAATAACCACCACAAATTTGGAGGTCGTCCAAACTTTGGAGTTCGCTGGCATGAAATTGATCCGATTTATATCGTGATTAAAGCGTTCAATGCCTTAGGCATTATCCAATTGAAGGCGCAGCCCGTTAAGATTCGTCCTGAGAAATAAGGCATTGGCCTAGTTGCTGCTTTACTTCCTTGAAGCTGTATGAGTCGTCATGACCATTAAGTTCAACCAGGATATAGTAAACTAAATTGCTAATCTCATTTTGAGTAAGCTGAGGGTTCCCTGACATGGCAGTATTATACGTGACTCCATTCACTGTGACTGGACCCGATACGCCATTTTTAATGAGACAAGCTAACGACTCCTTGTTGGCTAGCACATAGTCAGATTTAGCTACTGGAGGATATAACTCGCCCAACCCCTGTCCGTTTTCCATGTGACAGCTTGAACAATGTTGGTTATACAACGCTCGTCCTTGGTTCTTAGGCTTATAGTTGCACGACTCAAAACATACTGTCATGGTAGCAATAGAGGCGAGCGCAAGTGATATGCGTTTATTCTTGTTCATTTAAGAATTGGATATCATCCATTAATTGATCTACTTCCTGCGGATCGGTTCCGTCATAGATGCCACGAATCTGTCTTTTCGTGTCGACCAGAAGAAAAGCACCGCTGTGCGCAAATCCTCCGGGGGCATCGGGGTCTTCTTGTGCTGCAATCACATAGTGTTTTGCCATGCTGTAGATGCTATCTCTATTGCCCGTCATTAAATGCCACTTTTCTGTTTGCACGCCCAATTTTTCAGCAAACGTTTTTAACCGCTGTACAGAGTCACGCACCGGATCAATGCTGTGAGAAAGCAAAACCACCTTATCCTCATCAAGATATCGGTCATGAATACGGAGCATTTGTTGCTTCATTTTTGGACAGATGGTCGGGCAGCTTGTGAAGAAGAAGTCAGTTACGTATAGCTTTCCCTCGACCGTATTTTCAGTAATTACATTGCTGTCTTGATCCCAAAATTTGAAGCCCCTTATGGCTCCAAAAGTGGTGTCTGAAATGAGTGCTCCATCAACTACAGTGTTTTTAATAATGGTGGGGCCGAGAATGGGAAGTTGTTTTGTTTCTGATTCGCACGCGGTGATAATACTGACCGCTAACACTATGCTAAGGCCTATTCGCCAAGATTTGTTTACCATTTTCAATGCTTAATTTCATCAAACTATTCACCGCTTTTATGCGTTCCTTCTCACTTTTATAGTAACTCAATGCCGAGTCAATGGATTGGCTTTGGTCTAGGTCTGGCTCATAATTACTCATCCAATCACCCATGGCATCATAGGCAGAGTCCAGCAAAGTGGCTGACTCGTTGACTTGAGTTTTCAATTGGGCAATGGAATCGATGGAATCAGCCTCTGCTAAGGCTGCACTCCATTTTTTAAGTTCTCCGCTCATTGACGCAATGTCTTGCCACTGTGGCATTACTTCATCATGGATTTCGATGCATTCTTTTTTGAGTGCAGCCACTTTTTCAGCTTCGGGATTAGTGCATCCGAAGATGAATACGGCAACCAGGGCTTTGAGAATAACTCTATTCATATTTCAAACTTTCGAGCGCAATGTGCGCCAAGAAACCTGCTCCTATCTCAAGGCAACGCTCATCCACATCAAAGGTGGATGTGTGCAACCCTTTAATCTCATCATTTACACTGCTCCGTGTACCTAATCGATAAAACGCACCCGGCACCTCCTGAGTGTAAAAAGCAAAATCTTCTGCGGTCATTCGCATATCCAAATCAACCACATTGTCGGCTCCCAGAAAATCGATTGCGGCATTTTTCGCCACACGTGTGCATTGGTCATCGTTATCAACAAAAGGATAACCCACCCGAATATCTACTTCACATTGTCCTCCTGCAGCTTCTGCCGTTTTCTGAGCAAAATCAGCGATGAGCTTATGTGCTTTAAACCTCCATTCTTCATCAAATGTTCGGAAGGTTCCTGCGACTTCTACCTTATCAGGAATTACGTTGGTAGCACCATTGGCAGCTACCTTTCCAAAAGAAAGCACGGAGGGTGTTTTTGGGTTGGAACGTCTGCTCACTATCTGCTGTAAACCAGTTAAAAGTTGTGCTGTTATCAATACAGGATCTACCAACCTTTCGGGTAACGCGGCATGGCCACCTTTACCTTTGACTGTCAGGTAAACTTCATCAGCCGAAGCCATATAGGGGCCAAATCTGAATCCAACCTTGCCCACCAACATTTCAGGAAAAACATGTTGCCCAAAGATTGCTTTGGGTTCTGGATTTTTAAGCACACCTTTTTTGATCATTAGAGAAGCGCCTCCAGGCAATGTCTCTTCACCCAACTGAAATATAAACTTCACAGAACCATTGAACTGCTCTCGAATACTGTTGATAATCATTAGCGCACCAAGCAGACATGTGGTATGCACATCGTGCCCACATGCGTGCATCACACCAATGTTTTTAGAGGCATAATCAACGTCATTAGTTTCCGTGATGGGTAAGGCGTCAATATCTCCTCTCAGTGCCACGCATTTACCTGGTGCCTTACCATGAATCATGGCAACAACACCTGTTTTGGCCATGACAGAATACTCTACTCCAAGCTCATCTAACTGGGATTGTATGTATTTGCTTGTATTGTGCTCAGCAAAAGATAGTTCTGGGTGCTGATGCAGGTGTCTTCTAATTTGAATCAGATCGGGCTGTAAACCTTTCGCCAATTTTTTTATCTCTTCAATCAAACCGGGTTTGCTTTAGAGAAGAATATTAATCTCAAAGCCATGACAAGCATCAACACGCCAAATATTCGCTTGAGTATGAGCTCGTTGAGGCCCAAACTCAACTTTGAGCCAAAGTAACCACCGGCAATGAATGTAAGCGCAATGATCAAAGCATATTTCACATCGAGTTGACCTTGCTTGTAGTAATTAAATGCAGCCACTGCCGCCACAGGAATAACCAATACACCAAGGCTTGTGCCCTGCGCAGCATGTTGAGACATACCTAAAAAGAATACCATGGCAGGAACCATAATGAGACCTCCACCAATGCCAAACATTCCGCTAAAGGCACCAGCGGCAAAACCAATACAAATTAGAATAATGATGTCAGAGATATTCATTTAAAAATCTAATCCAAATGAGAGGTAGGTAACAGGATCCAAAAATAGTCCGTTTTCAATGCCATAGGCATAGTCAAACCGCACGAAATAACCCCAAATCTTTGTGCGTAAGCCCCAACCAAGTCCTCCAATAATGGGGTCATTTTGATTTTGATAAGACACGGTAACCGCTCCGTTGGTCACCGTAATGTTGTTAAACGCATTTTCATCTGAATATGGATTTGGTCCATTCCAAGCTGACCCAATATCACCAAAACCTATGATTTGAAAATTGGCAAGGAATTCACTTTTGATGGGCTTATCTGTGAAATACCGCACCACCGGCCACCTCAACTCACTATTCAACACCATGAAGTTATTGCCATTTCGAGCATTCTGAATAAATCCACGCATATTGGTGGCAATGGTTTGAAACGCATAACCCTGATCTCGTGGAACGTTGGTGGTATTGTCAAATCGCTCGCGCTCGGTGAGTACAATCCAATTATCTACTGACCCCATGTAATAAACCAACCTTCGCTGGCCAAAGCTTGAACTTCCTGCCAGTCTGTTGGCCCAGATAAGATCTCGATGAATCTTTTGGTAATGTCGGCCATCGAAACCGACTACGGAAAATCCAGTGTTAGGCTTGATCACGTCACGATAATGCTCTGCAAAGACTTTAGCCCTAGCTCCGTTAAGGATATTTAATCCTCTAACGAGTGTATTATCAAAAATGTATTCGGCCTTAAGGCCCGCGAAATAGGTAAATCGATCTGGGGTGGTCAAGGTTCCGGATTCAACTGCCTCTGTCACCACCCGATCGTAGCGCCCCGTAGCGGTGAATTGAAGTGCGCTCACCTCACTCAACGGATACCGAAAGATGCCCCGGGCTTGATACAAATACGTGCGCTGAATAGAATCAGTGCGATTTACATCTATCAATGACTGACGTTGTACGATGTATTTCTTATCCAACCTTTTTGATCGATCTTCCAAAGCGATATAGTACTCTGTTCCAGTTCGGTTAAATGAATATCTAAACCCTCCTTCGAGCTTGTAGTCCTCAAATAAATCGAGCATTCCGATTCGAATGAACGTTCCCATACCGGGCATTACATAGGGTCCTCCATTGAATGGCTGGTATAAATCTGTGGCGTAATCAAAATCGAACTGAGTGGTTAAGTCCGTGGCTGAAAAAGCCAATTTGTAATTCCGCTGCTCTGGAATTTTGAATTGCCTTCGCTGCAAAACCTCCTCCGTTGGAGATTGGATTTTATAGTTTGTGCTTTTTACTTCATTATAAACAGAATCTTCGGCACCTTCATCAAATGTGTAGTTGGCAATATCTATCAAACCATCATCAGCATTGCCAGCCGAAGTTTCAGACTGATCTTCGAGCTGTTCCCCACCTTCATCATTCTCAAACACTTGGATGCGTATAAATTTTATACCGTTATCCGTGGTGTCAGTTGATTGACTGCGTGGATTGTTTTGAGCTTCCACACCCATCCGATAGTTTGAGTTTGGCGGCAGAAAAAAGTCTTGCTCACTTGAATTCTCCACCTTCTGTATGTGGTACTTTCCGTCTATGTAATAAAGGTCATAAGACACCTTGTTATCTCTACTATAATCTGTGGCTGCGATGTTTCTCTTGTAGCCGGTTAAGGGCTCAGTATTGGTAAAATATCGATAGGTAATATTCGTATCAATGGAAAGAATGGTGCTGTCTAAGTTCCCTCGGTAGCGATTTCGAATTCCTGATTTATCGCTGAGGAAAAGGAATGAAGTTGCATCCACTGCATTGGCATGCGTTTCATTGGCGTCTGGAGTATTTGTCAATCGTTTGGCGATTTCTGATTCACCATCCGTTGGCAGAGAATACAAATCGTAAAATGGTTCTATTTGATTGTTTAAGTGATCTTTGGAAATATTAATGGTATCTGATGTGCGGTTTGATGAAAACACTACTTGATTTCCCCAAAATGCTGGATATCGATCATCATACACATCATCCGTGAGTTGTTTTTGACTTCGGGCAGCTACACTGTATAAAAAGATGTCTGACTGGCCTTTTTTTATTGCGCTGAATAAGATGCTCCTTCCGTCATCAGAAACCTCCATATCGAGCACTTTTTCTAACCTCAATATTTCCGTTTTTAGTTCCACCCCTTCTTGCGGGTCAATTTGATAGAGCCACAACTGGCCTTTTTCTTCTTGGATGACCATAAACCGACCTCTGGCATCGTTCCAATCAATGATGGGGTAGCTTAAGTCATTAACGCGTTCAAGCTTGTAACCATGCCTTACGTATCCCTTGCGCTTATCTGCTTGCGAATCGTAAATCCAAACTTTGGTTTTTGATAGTTGATTGCTCGTGTAGGCAACATACCGGCCATCATCACTAGCCGCTATTTGTGCGTAGTCTCGATTCCTTCGTAGCCTAACATCTAAATCAGAGTCAAACTCTTGTGTGCCCTCCGTGTCTTGATTATACCGATGTTCGAAATAGACATTGGCATCTTCGATAAGTGTGGCCAGCGATATGCCCAAAACAAACATGAACCCGCTTTCAACATTGCGGCTCACGCGAGCCATATACATGATATTGGGTACAACTTTACTACCGTAAGTCTCGCCTATGTAATACCAGAGAGACCTACCAGCAATCTCTGCCTCTACATTTTTCAGTCGATTAAAATTCTGATACTTCCCGCTTTGAACAATGTCTCTTAGCTGATCATCCACATCCACGTTCCACGGTTCGGTGGCATACCGAGTAAGGCCTTCAATGTACCATTCTGGAAAATTGAGAAGCGCGGTGTTTTTAAGCATTTCGCGCCAATTGTCTCCAAAGAGCATCTGTGCAATGAGCACTTCAGCTACTCCTTTTCTTACCTGACGTTTTAGGTCGTTTAAATCACCATTGTAGTAAACGAAGATTTTGTTGCCGGCTATCTGGGTAATCCCGCCAATGTTGGACTCATCCGTTTCGGGTATGCCCACGTTGCTCTGTCTGAAATGTTCAAGCTTCTCATAAACGACAAATTGCAAATGCTCACCTCTTACTGGATAGTCAAAAAATCGCTCAATTTCGTTGATGGCCAAATCTGCCTCCTGAGCTGTGAATACCGCTAAGTTTTGTCCATCTCCATTGAAAAACACAGTAAAGTCAGGAAACTGATACTTCTTCCATAAAAACTGCTCATACTGTATACGATTTTTTCCAAAGGCGTGGTGCATCCCGTGATAAAACTGGGCGTATGACGCTGATGAAAACACCATCAACGTGCTTAAAAGTAAGAGGAAGCTACCTTTGCGCGCTTTCAAAATCAATGAGTCAATTGCTCGGTCTAAAAGTAAATACCTTGCATAGATTGACGAAACAAACTAAACAAGCGATGGTTTCGATCAAAAAATTCATTTTCAGCCCCTTTCAAGAAAACACCTATGTGCTTTACAATGAGGGAAAAGAGGCTTGGGTCATTGATCCAGGATGCTATGACCAACGAGAGAAAAATGCACTAAAAAACTTCATTCGCTCGGAAGGATTAAATGTAACTCGACTCCTAAACACACATTGTCACCTCGACCATGTATTTGGTAATCGATTTGTGTCAACTGAATTTGACGTGCTGCCAGAATATCACGTGCTTGATCAGCCAACCATGGACATGGCTAAAACCTCGGCCGACCTTTATGGCATACCTGGATTTGAAGAATCGCCAACAGCAGTCAACCACCTGGATGAAAACGATATTCTCAAACTTGGCAGCGATAAGTTTGAAGTGCGGTTTGTTCCCGGTCATGCGCCTGGCCACATCGCCTTTGTAAATCACCAACAGAAATTCGTGATCGGAGGGGATGTACTTTTCCATCGATCCATCGGTAGAACCGATCTGCCTGGAGGCAATTTTGACCAATTAATTACCTCGATTAAAAGCCAATTTTATACACTTCCCCCTGACTTTAAAGTTTATTCAGGTCATGGGTCTGAAACATTCATTGAAGAAGAAATAAAGAATAATCCATTTACTAAAAACTAAACAACTTATGGAAGATTTTGATGCAATCATTGAGCTCGTGATGGGCTATGTGGTAGAATACGGTATAACGTTTATTGGGGCAATAATAGCCCTGATCATAGGACTTTGGGTAGTTAAGTTTATTGTTAACATGCTTGGAAATGTGATGATGAACCGAGAGGTTGACCCAAGCTTGATTCCGTTTCTTAAAAGCCTATTGGGTGCACTTTTAAAAATTGCGCTATTTGTCAGCATTGCTTCCATGGTAGGTCTAGAAATGACCTCCTTCATTGCCATTTTAGGAGCCGCTGGTTTGGCTGTTGGTTTGGCCTTGCAGGGAACCTTAGCAAACTTTGCCGGTGGGGTGATGATTCTCTTGTTCAAGCCTTTTAAAGTGGGTGATGTGGTTGAAGCTCAAGGCTACACTGGGGCTGTTAAAGAGATTCAGATATTCAACACCATCATGACTACTCCTGACAACAAAATCATCATTATTCCCAATGGTGGTTTGGCCAACATTACCATACCGTTTCCACAAATGGATGTACATTTAAATAAGTAGAAAATTTATTTGTCATTCTATTTGAAAAATCTATTTTCGATACGTCACACGGCACACGCGGGTGGCTATTTGAATTAGGGTTTAAAGTTTTCAAATATTTAAAAATCCGGAGCGCCTACTCCGAGAAAGTTGATAGGGTTAGAATGAGTTAATTGTTTTCATTCTTCTCGCAGTTGTTTTAGTCATGGGTGGTTTGTTTATACTCGGATTAGCTATCGCTTGGAAATCTGAAGTCGTGATATTGATTCGAGGACTGGCATGCATGGCAGTTGGCAGTCTGTGTTTA
>JALRDM010000170.1 GCA_023262195.1 Salibacteraceae bacterium
CGATAAGACCAAGCGTTGCTACATTATTATTGGCTGCCCGTCCATCTTGAAGTGTAAGTGAAGCGCCTGCCCGCGCGTTTGCTCTTGCGCCTTGAGTCTCGTTGCCTCCTTGAGCCATAACTTGTGCAACAAGTAAAGAAACCAGCGCAATGAGGAATGACTTTTTCACTGGGCTAAATTAAGCAGCCCATTTTAACCGTATGTTATTTCTATCGACTCAGGTTCCCAAGCAAATTATCAGCAAACTCAAGCCCGTCACTCATACGGCTTTTATCTAGTTTGCCATTTTCAACCATGGCCCAAAGAATGAACTCTAAGTAGAAGTTTTTGTCTTTTGCACTTACCTTGGGTTGATACTTCTCTAAAATATTACTAAGCGGGCCTACGGCATTCAGAGCTTCTATGTAATCGACTTCACTCATATCAAAGCCGATTTCCAGTTTTGGGTTGCTGATAAACCACTGCACGAGTGCTTCAAACTCACCATATTCACCTTCTTTACTCAACTTACGCATCTGAATAAACTGCTGTGAAAACAGCTTTTTTATGGCTTCCCCGATAAGAATCAACGCCACATTTTCTGAGCCCTCTTGTTCGCCTTCATAGACCAGCTCTACTTTTCCGGTTATCGATGGAATAATGCCTTGAAAATCACTCAAGCGCACTACTCCACTCTTCTCTCCATTTTTCAGAATTCGCAATTGCGCGGTACTCAGCAGGTTTTCATAAGCGCTTATACTTAAGCGTGCCGACACTCCGCTCTTCGTATCGATATAATCACTTTTTCTTGCCTCGACCGCTATCTGCTCAATGAGTGTCTTCGCTAGATCGGGTACATGGATTCCATCCTTCACTGAGTCATCAATCTGAGCCTCTTGTTCTGTAATTGTTTTTGCAATCTCAATACTGCGAGGATAGTGCGTAACGATTTGCGAACCAATGCGATCTTTTAGCGGTGTTACAATACTTCCGCGATTGGTATAATCCTCCGGGTTAGCGGTGAAAACGAACTGGAGGTCTAAGGGTAATCGAACTTGAAACCCTCTAATCTGAACATCTCCCTCCTGTAAAATATTGAATAGCGAAACCTGAATTCTTGCTTGCAAGTCTGGCAGTTCGTTGATCACAAAAATGCAACGATTGGCCCTAGGGATCATACCATAGTGGATCACGCGTTCATCATCATATGACAACTTCAAATTTGCCGCCTTGATTGGGTCAACATCACCAATCAAATCGGCTACGGTTACGTCTGGAGTGGCCAATTTTTCAAAGAAACGCTCGTCACGATGCATCCAAGAAATCGGTGTGTCATCTCCATGTTGCTCCAACTGTTCCTTGGCATATTTAGAGATTGGGTTAAATGGATCGTCATTAATCTGCGAGCCGCTTACCACCGGAATGTACTCATCCAATAAGCTCACAAGTGTGCGTGCAATCCGTGTTTTGGCCTGTCCTCTAAGCCCTAGCAGGTTAATATTATGCCTCGCTAATATGGCGCTTTGTATCTGTGGAATGACGGTATACTCATACCCATGCACTGAAGTGAATATTGGCTCACTTTGCTCAATTTTGGAGATCAAATTCTTACGCAGTTCGTCCTTGATTGATCGAGGAGTATAAACTGATGCTTTGAGTTCTCCAAGTGTTCCTATCTTACTTATATTCATTGATTTATCTTACTCTTTTTATACGGTTCTTTTCGTAATCTCTAAAAATCATTTCACCTAATCCTTTCAACCCCGTAAAGAACGCTTTGCCCTGATTCTCTTCGGTGAATCGATCTACGAACTGCATCAAGTATGGGTCTTGAGCAATCATAAATGTGGTAATGGGTATTTGTAGCTTCCGGGCTTGTCTTGCCATGTTGTAACACTTTGAAACAATCTTTGGATCAAGCCCCACGCTGTTTTTATAGTATTCACCCGATGGCACCTTCAGGCAACTGGGCTTTCCATCGGTTATCATGAATATTTGCTTGTTTGTTTGACGCTTTCTTCGAAGAAGATCAAGGGCCAAATTGATTCCTGCAACCGTATTGGTATGATACGGACCAACTTGCAGGTAGGGCAAGTCTTTGAGCTTTATTGGCCAAGCATCATTGCCAAATACAATAATATCAAGGGTGTCTTTCGGATAACGTGTTTTAATCAATTCCGCGAGTGCCATGGCTACCTTCTTGGCAGGCGTAATTCGATCTTCACCATAAAGAATCATGCTGTGGCTGATATCGATCATCAATATGGTGCTCATTTGGGCCTTATGATTCGTCTCTTTGACCATCAGGTCATGCTCGGTCAAATTGAAGTCGTCAACCCCATGATTGATTTGTGCGTTTCGAATGCTCTCTTGCATCGATATATGCTCGAGTGAATCTCCGAAGGTGTAGTTTCTGAGTTCACCAGTCTCCTCATCGCCTTTGCCTATGTGTTTGGTTTGATGGTTTCCAAGCCCTGACTTTCTAATCTTACCAAAAATTTGATCTAAGGCTGCTTGTCGAATTCCCTGCTCAGTTTTAGGGGTAATTTTAAAACCACCCACACCTTCATCGGCATCTTTCAAAAAGCCCTTTTCCTTGAGCTCCTCGATAAAGTCATCCATGGTGTAATCCGGATTTGTCAAATTGTATTCGTGATCCAACTCACGCATCCACTCTAAAGCTTCATCTGCATCACCCGATGTGTGCGTGACCAATTCCTTGAAAATTTCCAGCAATTTGTCGAATAAGGGTTTATCCTCCTCAGTATGGGGAGTAAAGACAAAACCATCGCTCAATCTTTTTTTGGTCATGACATTGTAAACAGCTAGCGTTGGAAGTAGTTCTAAATTCTGATCAGGAAGCTTAATTTGTTTGAATGGAAATGATTGAAATTATTCCCAATAATCACTCTTAATGCGAAAATCACGATCATTCAGAAAACCAACTCCGCGAAGTTTTAGCCATTTTTACCGCATGAAAACACGATTTTATTTCACAGTACTGAGCATGGCCAT
>JALRDM010000172.1 GCA_023262195.1 Salibacteraceae bacterium
GAAGTTTGAGCCTAGTTCTTATAGCTTAGGAGAAAACGTATCTCTTGCGGGATCCATACTTTTTGCCCTATTTGGAATAGGTGTGTTGTACTTTCAGTTTAAATCACAAGCAAGACCAAAGCCCTCAAACGAAATCGATTGAAAAAAGCAATCATATTAACCTATTACTGGCCTCCAGGATCAGGCCCCGGAGTTCAACGATGGTTGAAGTTTTGCAAGTATCTACCTGAATTTGATTGGCAACCCACGGTAATTACAGTTAAAAATGGAAGTTATCCCTACACGGATGAAACACTCATCAGAGATGTACCCGCATCACTGGATGTGATTAAAACCGAAACGTTCGAGCCCTTCGCGCTCTATAACTTACTCAGGGGTAAAAAAGGCAAATCCGTAGAGGTAGGAATGGGTAACCTCAAAGGGAACAAAGGTTTATTTGCTAAAATTGCTAATTACATTAGAGCCAATTACTTCATACCAGATGCTCGAGTAGGCTGGAATAAATATGCGCTAATCGCTGCGGAAAGAGCAATAAAAAAGTCTCGACCTGATGTAATTATTACCACTGGCCCTCCTCACAGCACTCATCTGATTGGAAAGAAGCTCAAAGAAATCTATGGAATCCCATGGCTAGCCGATTTTCGCGACCCTTGGACAACCATCTATTACAACGAGTTTTTGAATCGCACGAAATCGAGTACTGAACGGGATAAAAACCTCGAGACCTCCGTTTTAAAAGAGTGTGATTTGGCCATGGTAGCATCTCCGGGTTTGGCCAAGGAATTCGAAACAAGGGCCGAAAACTTGGTATTTATCCCCAATGGATATGATGAGAATGACTTTAAAAATCAGATAACTCAAAAGGCAGACAAGAAAATAAGGCTATCCTATATCGGAAACTTCAAGGCCAACCAAAACAATCCCACCCTTTGGAAGGCAGTGGCGGAGTGCATCAACGAAATTGCAGATGCAACCAACTTCATACTCTGTATTACCGGTAACGTTCATGCTCAGGTCAAAGAAGACATTACAAACGCTGGAATTGATGCCCACGTTGAGTATTCCCCTTTTGTTGACCACCAGAAAGCTGTGTCATTAATGCAAGAGTCTGATGCACTACTATTAACAATTCCACAGTCCCCTGGAAGTGAATTAATACTGACCGGGAAAATCTTTGAATACTTAGCCACAGAGAGGCCAATTCTCAGTATTGGGCCGACCAAAGGTAATGCCGCATCAATTCTTACTGATATGGGGCACGAACCCATGCTAGACAGAGACGACCTCGCAGGCATGAAAAATTCTATTTCATCCATTATTCAAACTGCCATTAATACACAGGCCTTGCAGAAGGTTGGAAATGGAAAATATGAGATTTACAGCCGTAAAGGGTTATCTAAACAATTGGCTGACACACTAAACTCGTTGCCAAACGGATGAGAGTTTTTATAATAGGCAGTAAGAACCTAAGCGTGTGGATGTTAAACACCCTAATTGAGCAGGGTCATGAGGTTATTGGAGCTTTATCAAGAGATCTTGAACCCGGAATGAAACCTTGGCTAAACGAACTAGGCCATGCATCGCTTCGCGATGAATGTAAACGTCATAACATCCCATGTTATGAAGGTATGAATGTAAACTCAGACAAAGCAATTGACATTCTTGTTGAGTCTAATTTAGATGTAATATTTAGTTGCTTTTGGGGACAAATTATAAAGCAGAAAGTTTTGGATATTCCAAGATTGGGAATCTACAACTTGCATACTGCTCACTTACCCTTAAACCGCGGTTCGCGCCCTATTCCGTGGGCAATAATCAAAGGGGAACTGTATACAGGCATTACCATTCATAAAATGCATGCAGGCGTTGACAATGGGCCTATACTGGGGCAAGTAAAAGTTGAAATTACCGAAGCCGAAACCGCGAAAACACTCTACGAAAAAGTCACAAAAGCAGGGGCCCAACTATTTAAGAATCTTCTCCCCAGTTTTGACCCAACGGTCAAAATAAAGCTTGTTGAACAAGACGAAAGCCAAGCTACCTACCAACCGCGAGGAGAGCCATTTGGCGGTCAGATAAATCGTTCATGGAGCAAAATCCAAACGGAGCGATTCAAGCGGGCATTTACGTTCCCACCATTTAGAGCGTATCGATACCCACCCAAGCTTATTGGAAGTGAGGCACTACCCTATTTTGTCATCGATGATAATTGTACCTCGATTAAGCTACCCCAACCACACGCTCAGTTCAGGCAGGATAGCATCGGATCAAAACAACTCCGTGAAGACATCCGCAACATAATACCATCCGAGGCTCAAAATCTGTGTTTTGACCGCAACTTAGATGGCATGTTTCCAATTCATGATATCTTGAGACAATCAGGAATAGACTACTGCATGTCAAAGCAGACCAATGCTACCGAATGGTTCAAAGCTCCTTTGAAATATCAGCCATATCGATATCAAAACGGTTTATTGGAGATACCCACCATCAGATTGAATACTGCTGATGAACTAGTCTCAATTTTGGACGTTGCTCATCGCCTAGCAAACGAATGTGAGTACGATATTTTTATTGGTATAAATCCGATTGAACTAATATCGAAGGAAGATATTTTAAAGCAGATTCGCTTATCTGAAATCGATGAACTTACATTTACCGAAGTAAATCAGTTATTTGACACTGAATATGAAGACATCAGCGCTTGAAGCATTTGAAACGATTTTAATTCTAGCACCGCACACCGATGATGGGGAGTTAGGGTGTGGTGGCACTATTCACAAACTCACCCAGCTTGGCAAAAAGGTAATCTATGTAGCCTTCTCTACATGTGAGGAATCGGTGCCCGAAGGTTTTGCCCCTGATGTGCTTACACACGAAGTAAAAGCCGCTACAAAGGAGCTTGGTATCACAAGCGAAAACTTGATAATCTTTGATTATCGTGTACGTCACTTCCCGGCACATCGACAAGAGATCTTAGAGGACCTGGTGAAACTGAATCGCGAGTACAGACCGGATTTGGTTTTTTGCCCATCGAGCTTTGATATTCACCAAGACCATGGTACCATAAGCATGGAAGCAAAGAGGGCGTTCAAAAACACAACCTTATTGGGTTACGAATTCATTTGGAATAATTTCCAATTTAGTTCGCAGTGCTTCATTGAATTAAATGAAAACGATATTGCCAAAAAAGTGGCCGCCATGGAGCAGTATAAATCTCAATCAAAACGACTTTATGCCAAGGATAAACTGATTCGAGGTGTAGCAAATTACAGGGGCCTACAGGCCGGTGTAGAGTACGCAGAGGCCTTTGAAGTAATCCGATTGATAATTTAATTGTGGATGGCTCCAACTTCATATTCATTACTGGCACGGGTAGATCGGGAACGAACATCCTGAAAGAATTGCTCGCCAAACATACCCAAGTTGCATCCCTACCATTCGAGCATAGATTTACGGTAGACCCGAGAGGTGTATATGATTTTCTCAATACTTATCCATCTTACTGGTCTCCATATTGGGCAGACCATAAGATCAAAGACTTAGAGGATTTTCTTATGAGTCTAGCTGTGAAAAAGTCAGATGAAGGCACTCCATCAAAGAACAACACCACGCCAGTTCCATATAATGGGTGGGAACTGAGCAAATGGATTCCTGATTATGAGCAACACGTTAGGGTGTTTATTGAGCAGTTGGTGGAGTTTTCATATGAGGCTAAATGGCCAGGCACCCAAGCTGGAATTGAAAACAACAAAATGTACTTCGCTGATCCAAATAATATTGACAACACGTGGGATGCTGCACGAAACTTCGTCTCAACATGTTATCACTCTATTTGTAAGGCACAAGCCAAAGCAAAATTTGTAGAAGATAATACCCATAGTCTGCTATTTGCGAGCACGATCTACAAGCTTTTCCCTGAGG
>JALRDM010000195.1 GCA_023262195.1 Salibacteraceae bacterium
ATCACAATTGAATAGGGCAGTCGCTGATGGAGCAAAAGTGGGTGGCTATTTCATTTGGACCATGCTGGATAATTTCGAATGGGCGGAAGGCTACAGACCAAGATTTGGATTAATCTACGTTGATTTTAAAACGCAGAAACGGATTTTAAAGCAGTCTGCACTGTGGTATGCCGATTACATCACGGCTAATTCAAATTAGCATCTTAGTTTCGCACTAAAGACTTTGGCATGACTAGAATTATTCCACTTGTATTGATTACGCTTTCAATTACCCTCATTCAATCGTGTTCATTCGGACCTAATGAAGAAGAGGTAAAACAACAACGAGATTCTTTGTTACAGGCTCAAGAAGATTCCTTGATATCGGTTTATATGTCGGAAATTGAGTCAATTGATGATAAACTGAAGTCCATCACAACCAAGAATGGAATTTTTGATCAAAATGAACGCCCTGAGGATTTAAGTAAGGATGTCATCTTGAAGCGTGTTGAGATGCTTGATGAATTGCTTGAGTCAAATCAATCTCAGCTCGATAAACTATTATCCAAGATCGAAAAAAATGAAGTGAGAAATAATGAGTTGCAATCTATGGTTGAGGAGATGCGCTCGAGAATAAGCCAAAAGGAAGCCCAAATTGACGATCTCATGGGGTTGCTCACGGATAAGGATATGAAGATTGATGAGATTCTTTTAAGAATGGACAGCATGCGAATCGACAACATTGAGTTAGCCGAGGAAGTTATAAAACTGGATGAGGAGCTTCACTTGGTTTACTATGTAGTAGATGAAAAGGAGGAGCTGATAGAGCAAAAAATCATCACGAAATCTGGTGGATTACTAGGAATAGGCTCTACTAAGAAGCTAGATGCTGAAAGTTTGGATAGGTCTAAGTTTACAGAGGTTGATGAAAGAGACCTGAATTCAGTTCCGCTTTACTCAAAAAGGGCCAAAGTCATAACTAATCATCCTGATGGTTCATATAAGATTGTTATGGATGAAAATGATGCGCCACAGTCATTGGATATCCTTGATAGAAAGGCGTTTTGGTCTGTCAGCGACTACCTTGTGGTTGAAGTGAAGAATTAATTTGTATTCAATAGAGTAAGGTTAGCCGAATATTCAACCTTAATCGTCTGATTCATAGAACATATTCTGAATTTATACGTCTTACCATTGAGATGTCAATCCAATGGGACTGTTCAGAATAATCAAATATCGAAGACTGTTAAATGCTAGGAAGAAGCACTATGCATCTGTAGCTCTTTCCATCGCCATGGCGCATGCAGCGCTCGGTGCGGTAAAGTACAAGTCTTTAGGAAACGGTATGGCCGACATCTCATTAGATCTTGAAGAGGATTTGAATTTTAAACTTGCTGTAAATAATTCGGTACAACAGCAGCAATTCGAGCTAAGAGGAAAATGGTCTTTGGAAAAAGACTCATATGTCTTGAAGTTCAAACGTCCCAAAATTGACCTCAAACAGATGTTCAGTGGAAATGCCGGATTCCAAGCGTATTCTAGAATAGAAGACGAAAAGACTGTTCGCTTCCCAAGATCGCGCACTGGAATTATGATTGATGGTATTTATTGCACTCGGGCTTAAGCCTTGTCATGTTCGCGTTTGTACGAAACGAACATGTTAATCCAAATCATCCTTCCTAATCGATATGTGAGTGGCGCTGATAAGAAGAGTCCACCGATTATACCGATCAAGTAGTGCTTCATTTCAAGTTCGGTGCCGAGCACATACATCGCCACAAATATCGAAACGCTTATCGCCACGGTTATGGCATAGTTTACGTACATCGCTCCATAAAAAAAGGATGGTTCCATCTCATATACGTATCCACAGTGAGCGCACTTATCCTTCATTTTCATAAGTTTTGGGAGGTTGTAGGGATTTGCACTATCAAACATTTGATCATTCTGGCATCTTGGACATGTTTGATGTGCGATAGAGTAAATTTTCGATCCTTTTTTCATCATTATTTAAAAAGCGAAGGTCTTGAATCTTACGATTTCTAAATGTGTCATTTGTAACATTAATTTCTGATAACCATCAGCTTGGTTATAGACCGTTCGCTTCCGTTTTCGCGAATTGACTCAATTAAATAATGACCACTGTTCCAGTCGTTACTAGGTAAAGAAAACGACTGTCCGTGCTTGTTTCGGTCAAAAGAATATTACCCTTAGTATCATATACACGAATGGTTATTTCCTGCTTATTCAAATTATTTAAGATGAGTATCGCATTACCACTGGTTGGATTCGGGAAGAGTAATTCGTTGGCATCGCCAAGCTTAAAAAAATCCACAGCGATAATATCAGACAAGCCGTTTTGCCCAAGTTGAAGCCTATAATAATTGGTTTGATTCTGTATCGGATTATTATCAGAAAACTGAAAACTTTCAGCGAAGTCTGGACTGCCACATATGCCTGGTATAGTGACTATTTCATTAAATCGCAAGCTATCTTTTGATCTTAGAATTGATATGCCATCACAAGTGTTTCCTTTCTTTATGGTCCACTTAAGTTCGACACTATTCGATAAGACTATCACATCGAAATTGGCCAAAATGGTATCCTGACCTTGTCCAACATTCATGATCACCAGACCAATCATAAACAAAAGGGCTTTCTGCATAGTCAATGTTATAAGTAGAGCATAGGGATGGGAGCTTACATCCAACAGCCTCATTTTTTAAGTAAATATCAAAGAGCCAAGTTGAAAACTATGTGAATTGGAGGAAATCGAGATGGCTACATTCGTTTCTCTTTAAGAATTTGTATGAAAAATATTGTGGTTTTTGGCGCTGGTCTTAGCGCTTCAGTTTTAATAGATTATCTAGCTGATTTAGTAGTAGAAAACGATTGGATGCTCAGCGTAGGCGACCGCGATATTGATCTTGTTGAGAGTAAACTCAAAGGACGGCCAAACACCCATGCATTTAAGTTTGATGTTACCGATGATTTTCAGCGGCTCAATGAAATATCTAAGGCAGATATTGTCGTATCGATGCTTCCAGCGCACATGCACGTGGAAGTAGCTAAAGAATGCATTGGCCTTAAAAAACATATGGTGACGGCAAGTTATATCAGCCCAGAGATGCTTGAGCTAGATCAAAGAGCTAAGGATGCGGGAGTGGTTATTATGAATGAGATAGGTGTTGATCCGGGTATCGATCATATGAGCGCCATGCGAGTTTTGGATGAAATTCGTGAACAAGGCGGGAAAATGCTACAATTTGAAACCTTTACAGGCGGGCTTCCTGCACCTCAGAGCGATGATAATCCATGGCATTATAAGTTTGCTTGGAACCCACGCAACGTGGTGCTGGCGGGTGCCGGTGGTGCGGTCAAGTTTAAGCAAGAGGGGCAGTTTAAATACATTCCCTATCATCAAGTTTTTAGACGAATCGAACGAATTGATATCCCTGAGTATGGACAATTTGAAGGATATGCAAATCGTGATTCACTCAAGTATCAATCGGTGTATGGGTTGCAAGACATACCAACCATCTACCGAGGAACGCTCCGGAGAAGAGGTTTTTGCAAGGCCTGGGATGTGTTTGTAAAGCTTGGCGCAACCGATGATTCGTACGTGATGGAAGGAAGCGAAAACATGACCTATCGAGAGTTTTTAAACTCTTTTTTAGCTTACAACCCGCACGACTCAGTTGAACTCAAGTTGATGCACTACCTAAAAATTGACCAAGACAATGACATCATGGACAAAATGGATAGTCTTGATATTTTCTCTGATACCAAGATTGGTATTCCCAATGCCACTCCGGCTCGAATTCTACAACATATTTTAGAGCAGAAATGGACACTCAATGAGGATGACCTAGATATGATCGTGATGTACCATGTGTTTGGTTATGAAATGGATGGAAAGAAAATGCAGCGCTCTAGTTACATGGTGCTAGAAGGTGATGATAGAACAAATACAGCCATGGCAAAAACCGTTGGATTACCTGTGGCCATAGCTACGCGCATGATTTTAAATGGCAAAATTTCTGCTTCGGGTGTTAAGGCACCAATATCAAAAGAAGTTTACCAACCTGTGCTCAACGAGTTGGAAGAATATGGCATAAGGTTTACCGAGAGAGAAGACACTTATCGAGGATATTAGTCCCACAAAAGCCAATTAGCTGGAGCATAATTGTCGGTTAAAATTGGCGTTGATTCATCAATGGTAACCTCTTTAAGTTGAGATAGCATGTGCTGTATGGTGGAATCATTGCTTTGAAAGTTGGGATCGAATTCAGAATTCATTGCAATGAGCATATTGTTCTTGATGGGTAAATCGTATTCATCATAAACCTCGAAGAGCTTAACATGAGGAAATACCAGTTTCGCCACGGCATACTGGCTCTTCAAAAATCTTGAGTACTGCCCGTCAGCGTTGCCCAATACATTAAGGATCAGGACGCCATCTTTATTTAGGAGCGCTTGATGACGCTTATAGGTTTCGAAGGTCGTCAGTTGAAATGGGACCTCCAACGGTGAGGTAAATACATCGCTGATGATGATGTCATAAGTCTTTTTGCATTGGTTCAAATAAGAACGGGCATCCATATGAACTATATGTGTATTAGTGCTCGCTTCCCAAGCAAAATGTGTTTCGCTCACTTTTGTCAATACAGGATCAATTTCTACAATATCAAGCCTTCGCACTGGCCAAATAGATTGAAAAAGTTTGGGGAAGGTATATGCCCCTGCGCCTAACATGAGTACATCTTGAAAATCAGGATTAAGGTGCATTGCCAGTCTGAAATAGTCAGAATATGGATATAGCTGGCCAGCGATTGGATCGTTAACCCACATCCCTGAATTTACATGACCATTCAGTGCTAAATAACGGGTCGGTTTTCCTTGTGCTATGCCATCATATATCCAAATACGAGTG
>JALRDM010000223.1 GCA_023262195.1 Salibacteraceae bacterium
ATCAATCTTTATACGGCACTAATTTTTCTGTTGATCATTATAGCTGCAGGTGGACTAGCCGGTATCATTCCTGCACAAAAAGCAGCAAGAGTCAACCCCATAATAGCATTAAGAAGCGAATAGCATGAAAAAAGCAATCAAAATCACCTTACTCATAAGCCTTTTGGCTGTATTTGTTTATACACTGTGGTTTCTATACCAAAAGGATCAAAAACCACCTCAAATATTCGAAACCACACAGGCTGAAACGCGAGAAATAGTTAAGAAAAGCGTAGCTACAGGATCTGTAATTCCTAGGAATGAAATTTATGTAAAGCCTCAAGTATCAGGCATTATAGAAGATATTTTAGTGCAACCTGGAGATATTATAAAAGCTGGCGATCTCATTGCTCGGGTAAAAATCATTCCCAATATGGTTTCTCTCAACAATGCCGAAAACCGAGTCAACAGGGCCAAAATATCGCTGCAAAATACTAATACAGATTATGATCGAAATAGAAAGTTGCTTGAAGCACAGGTAATTTCTCAGGCTGAATTCCAACCTTTTGAGCTGGCCCGGAAACAAGCAATGGAGGAGCTGAACGCGGCCGAAGATGCATTGGCAATCGTGAAAGATGGAGTATCCAAGAAATCGGGTAATACCTCAAACACGCTGATTATGAGCACCGTGTCTGGAATGGTATTGGACGTCCCTGTTGAAAAAGGATTTAACGTAATCGAAACAAATAACTTCAACGATGGCAGCACCATAGCTAGCATTGCTGACATGGACAACCTCATTTTTCAAGGAAAAGTGGATGAGTCAGAGGTTGAAAAACTAGACATTGGTATGGAATTAATCATGACCATTGGTGCAATTGAAGATCATGAGTTTACCGCGATTCTAGAATACATATCTCCAAAAGGCGTGCAAGAAGAAGGAGCCATCAAGTTTGAAATAGAGGCCGCTGTAAAGACAGATACCAACTTCTTTATTCGGGCAGGATATTCTGCGAATGCTAATGTGGTTCTTGACAAGGTATCTGACGTGCTTGCCATTGACGAGCGCTTAATTTCATTTGAAGAAGGAATACCAATGGTAGAAATCGAAGTTGGTGAACAAGAGTTTGAAAAACGACAAATTGAAACAGGATTGTCGGATGGCATTTATGTAGAAGTAAAAAGCGGAATTACTGAGAGCGATAAGATTAAAATTCCAAATAGTGGGCAAGCTAACTAGCCTTAATTAGCGTACCGCGATATCCCACTTGGTATGAAATGGACATGTGGCATACGTTTTATCTACCCAAATGTAAGCAGTGTTCTTATGCTTCTCAATCCACTCTTCTAGCTTAACATTTTCTTTCTTGCGTTTTGCGGATTCCGCCAGACGATTGTAGTCATCCTTGAGATTGGCAACGTGCGGTTTGGTCAATTCCTTGAGTGTTACGATACGAAAAGCACGCTTGCCATCCATGGTTTGAAAGAGTTCCGGAGCACCAATCTCGCCTACCTTCATTTTTTGAATTGAGTATGACAGCGAGGGATCAATTTGCCCAAGTGTTTCAAGGTCAAAAAGGTTGGTACCATCCATTGGATTTATCATTTCGCCACCGTTCATTCTTGTGTCCTTATCCGTGCTCAACTTAATGGCTGCTTTGGCGAAGGTCAAGGTATCAACGGTCATGATTTCTTTACGAACGCTATCCAGAAAAAGTCTTGATTTTTCCAAATCCTCCGCAGAAACTTGCGGAATAAGCAAAATATGCCTAACGTTAATTTGCTCTCCCTTTCGCTCTATCATTTGAATAAGGTGGTATCCGAATTGAGTTTTAACCACGTTTGACATTTCCCCGGGCTTCAATCCAATGGCGGCATTTGAAAACTCCGACACAAGCTCGTTTCGATCCATCAAGCCTAACTCCCCATTCTGCTCTGCACTCCCTGGATCTTCAGAGTACAAATAAGCAAGTGTTCCAAAATCCTCTCCATTCTCAACCCGTTTTTTAAAGTCTCTCAAGCGTCCTTTTATTGCATCTTCTTGTTCTTTGCTGATAGGTGGAAGCTTTACTATCTGAGCCAAACGTGCCTGTGAGTTTATATACGGCAGACTATCTTTTGGTATTTCATTGAAAAACTCACGTACCTCTGCTGGCGAAACTGTGACATTTCCAGTGATGGTCTGTTGCATTTGTTGAATAAGAAGTATCTCTTCTACTTCATCCTTAAAGTCGTCCTTGATCTGATCAATGGTTTTGCCATAGAATCGCACGAGCTCCTCCTCCGAACCAATTTGTGCTATGAAGTATCGAAGCCTTCGATTAAGTTCTTGCTCGATTTGCTCCTCCGTCACAGTAACGCTATCTATTCTTGCTTGATTGACAAAGAGCTTCTGATACATCATATCTTCAACAAGCTCGCAGCGTGTATTCTCATAAACAGGAATTTCTGAAAGCGACATCTGATCTATTTGCTCCTCAATATCTGAGTACAACACCACGTTATTACCCACGACAGCAACCACCTTATCAATCACCTGCTGTGCCATCATTTCAGAGGAGCAGCAGATAATTAGGCAAGTAATAATTAAACTATTTAGTCTTTTTTGGTTCATCATATATAATAGCCTTTCCACTCCTTACCGCATCACGGTAAATGCTTCTGCGTATTTTGCCAAGTAGCTCAACTTTACGCTTATTTAAAATTAAGCTCCTAATTCTGTCCGCTTCTAACTCCAGCGGTGAGAGGGTGTTCTTTGATTGTGTGGTGATTACGTAAAGAAAATAAAGATGCTCGGTATCACTGAACTTAATGAATTTACCCTTGCGCAAAAAGGACGACTTGTTATAAACCTCCAGAGGCAACTCACGAATTAAGTCATTGAAATACACCCAGTTGGTGTCCATAAAGCAACTCGCTGCATAACTGTAGCAATAATCTTGAAGCTTCTGTAACGAGATACTATCGTTACTTTGCAGCCATTCGGAAACCTTGTCTAAATCTGGCGTATTGGGTAACAACTTAGCGTATCTAACCTTTAAAATGTAATCGTTCAACTGGAAAATTCCTTGGTTCTCATTATAAAACGTGGATACCTCCTCTTGTGTTACGAGCGTATCAAGTTTTTGCCGAATTATCTCCTTTTCGTATTCAAAAATGAAAAGCTCTTGACGGTATTTTTCTACCTGTCGATCAATATTGAGCTGTGCTTCGTCAAGGTTAAACCGCGCTTTATCATACATCAGTCGCTGATTCATCCACGCCTGAACGATACTGGCTGCTTGCTCTATACTGTCATCTGAAGATAGGCCAACAGGCATACTCGCACGTAAGTCATCCAATGTGAAAACTGACTCACCCACTTTTGCCAATAGTATTACCTCCTCTTCAGGTTCGCTACAAGAGGTGGCAAACACAAAGAGCGAAAGACCAATTATTGGTATTAGTCTCAATGCTATTTATTGATTTCTTGAAAAACGGAGTCGTTGATCTTCACGTCATACTTCGACTTTAGTTCTTTAAGCCACTCCTCTTCGAGCTCTGCTTGATAAGCCGATGTAACTGCACCTCTAGCCTTGTCGAGAGGCTTGAATTCTGGCTTGATGATTTTATAAATCTGAACGTATGTGAATGGCTTACCTTCTAAAGTCACCTTGTGCACTCCGGGCATCCATGGCGAAGCTTTGATGGCCGGTTCGTCATCCTTTTCGAATACCCCCGAACTTATTGTAAGGTCCAATGGATTGTCAGCATCCACCTTTTCCATGATATTAGAATCAGGATATCCTTTTTTCTCTCTTTTCTTGGCTAGCTTCAAAGTCTGCTTGGCCACATCAGAATTGGCACAATTGTAAATGGTTGCATCTGCGCGTTCTGGATACATAAAATCACCTCGGTGAGATTTATAATAGGCCTCTAGTCCTGCCGTATCTTTTACAGCCTTACTCCACACCTTATCATCCATTAAATCAAAAAGGAGGATTCCATCGTGATATTCTTGCATTAAAGCTTTGAACGCTGGGTACTTCGCTTCTAGATTTTGATCTTCAAAATCAATGAGCATCGCTTCCACGAATCCATCCCAATGGCTTGCAATCACATTGCTGAGGGTATAGGTATCCCCAAGTTTTTTCTGATTCTTCTGAAGATACTTGAGATAATCTCGCTGAGTATATGATTTTGAAGATTTGCTATAAACATTGTCTGAAATAACCATCACGGGTTTATCCAACTTCTCGGTAGTTTCCGTTTTTAACTTCCAAGTTCCATTCAAATATTCGTTCCCAACAAACTTGTTTGCAGCATTCTTATTTGCAGTGTTATAAGAAATGGCATATTCCTTCTTAAGCTTCGAAATCAGCGAACTTCTCCCCTTTAGAGACCTGGAATCTTTTTCGATTTTCTTTTTTAGAGAGGACTCTAGCTCTTCAAACGTTCCTATTGGGCGTGCATCTTCTTTTCTTATGATGTGCCACCCAAAACTGCTCAGTACTGGCTCGCTTATGTCACCTGCTCTTTCCAAACTAAAAGCGGCATCTTCAAATATTGAAGCGGTACCGCCTGTGCCAAACCAAGGTAAGTTTCCACCTTTTGAGGCAGAAGCACGGTCTTCTGAATACTGCTTTACTAGAGCGTCATAATCTCCCCCACTATTAATCTGTTGGTAAACCTCATTAATCCGTGCCTTTGCATCCGCCCTCTGTTCTTCACTCATTTCCGAATTGGATCGAATAAATAGGTGAGAAACACGAATCTCGCCCCTGGCTGGACGCTTGTCTCGAACAAAAATTACGTGATATCCAAACCTTGTTCTCACTGGCTTACTCAGACTTCCCGCTTCTGTAGAATAGGCAGCAGTTTCAAATGGATACACCATTGAAAATGCAGTAAAGTATCCAAGATCCTCAGCAATTAAATCTTTATCATTCAGTGATTTAACTTTTTCAATAGCTTGAAGCATTTCCTTTTCACTGGATATTCCTTTTGAGAGTTCGCGAAGCCTTTTCAAAGCGGCTAAAGTGTCTTGAGGGGCTGCATCCTCCGCCACCCTGACCAAAATATGGTAGGCAGCCACATCCTCTGTAGTTCTATCATAAGCCTCTTTAATCAGTGCCTCATTCATGCTCTTGTCAATGAGGTAGGGCTGCGCCAGCTGTCTTCTGTAACCGGCAAGTTCTGATTTGAATTTTAAAACGGTGTCCATACCTAGCGACTCCGCCTCTACTACCTTAAGCTTAAAATTCACAAATAGATCCATATACTCTGTCATGGTCTTCTTATCAATGACATTGTTGGTATTATTCTTATTGTAAATGCTTAGAAATTCGTTTACCGAAACGTCTTTATTACCTACAGTGAGCAGCGTGCGATCATCTTGAGAAAATGCAAACTGCACAGTGCATATGAAGAATGCTAGAATTGAATATTTCATTTTCAACATGATTTATCTACTTGTATAATTTGGTGCTTCTCTAGTAATACTAACATCGTGTGGATGACTCTCACGAACTCCCGCAGCAGTAATACGGATAAATTCAGCCTTTTGGAGCTCTTGTACATTCGCAGCACCACAATAACCCATTCCTGCCCTGAGACCACCAATCATTTGGTATAGGATTTCGTTGAGCTTTCCTTTGAATGGAACTCGGCCTGAAATCCCTTCGGGAACCAATTTTTTGATATCATCTTCTACATCTTGGAAATATCGATCCTTTGACCCTTTCTGCATTGCCTCAATACTTCCCATACCCCGGTAGGCCTTAAACCTTCTTCCCTCATAAATAATTGTTTC
>JALRDM010000247.1 GCA_023262195.1 Salibacteraceae bacterium
GATATGTTGAAGAATGGGCTGATTGATGGAATTATTCCAGAACCTTTGGGAGGAGCTCATTGCAACCCTCTCGAAGCATTTGAGAATGTTAAGAAGGAAATCATCACTCAATACGATTCTCTAAAGCGTATAAAGCCAGAGATTCGGATTAAAAACCGCATAGAAAAATACGGTAATATGGGTGTGTTTGTCGAAGGAGATTAATCGCGACCCATTTGATGAAGTGAGGTATCGCTGGATAAAACATCGATTAAATTTTAAGCTCCCAAGTGGAACCTCTCGCGGGGTGCTTAAAACCAAAGATTCTTGGTTCCTTATTGCTGAAAATGAGGATTGGAAATATCCAGCACTGGGCGAGGTGAGCATAATTGAAGGGCTAAGCCCAGATGTGGTAAATGACATTGAACCAATGCTCGATCAACTTTGTGATGCATTAGCCCAAAACCGTAAAGTTGACACAATAAATTACCCTGCAATCAATTTCGCACGTGAGTCAATGGAGCTCGACATTAGATCGAATGGAGCGAAGATTTTTGAGAACAATCCATTTACAACAGGTGAAGATCAAATATTGATCAATGGTCTGATCTGGATGGGTAAGGCCGACTACATGTTAGCGCAGGTCAAACAGAAAGTTTTGGATGGTTTTCGATGCTTAAAGCTTAAAATCGGAGCAATCGATTTTGAAGAAGAGATCGAGATTTTGTCTTGGATTAGAAAGGAATTCAATGAAGATGAACTCGAAATTCGGGTTGATGCCAATGGCGCATTTACGCCCGAAACTGCCATGGATAAATTAAACCGCCTGGCTGAATTTCAAATTCATTCCATTGAGCAACCTATAGCACCAAAACAGTGGTCGGAACTGGCAACGCTCTGCGAACGCACTCCGATTAATATTGCATTGGATGAAGAACTCATTGGAATCAAAGATCAAGTTGAAAAGCAACGCTGTCTTGATGCAATAAAACCGCATTACATTATTCTTAAGCCGAGTTTGGTTGGCGGATTTCAGTCTGCTGATGAGTGGACAGCACTTGCCGAAGAAAGAAGCATTGGCTGGTGGATTACATCGGCTTTGGAAAGTAATATTGGACTTAATGCAATCGCACAATATGCGTATTCAAAAAAGGTGCAAATGCCGCAAGGATTAGGAACAGGCGGATTATTCACCAACAATATCGATAGTCCTCTTTATATTCATCGCCAATTTCTGAAAATGAATCCAGACCATATTTGGAATTTAAAACCATTGAATCTATGAGCGATTGGCGTGATTTTAAGTCCTTAAGTTTAAATGGAAAGAAGCGCTCGCTTCAAGGCTGGCGGGCATATGCCCAGCAGCAGCTACAAGAGGGGTATGGGATTGGCGACTTAGAAGAAATTCTAGAGTTTGTGGTTGATTGGAGCAATACAAAAGAGTGGATACCAGCGCGCACTTCAGGCAGCACTGGACGCCCAAAGAATATCAAGATTCAAAAAGAGCAAATTTTAGCAAGTGCTGAGCGAACGCTTCAGACGCTTGAACTAAAGGAGGGCGACAGCGCACTGCTTTGTTTGCCTAATCGATTTATTGGAGGTAAAATGATGATTGCCCGATCTATTATTGGCGGTTTGGATCTTCACATCACTGAGAATACTTCCAAGCCTCAATTGCCAGAAAGTGTAGACATAAGTTTTGCAGCCGTTGTTCCTTATCAAATGAGCATGATTTCTAAAAATGCAGAAGCCACAAAAAGATGGCAAAACGTTCAAAAAATTATCATTGGTGGCGGCCATGTTGACAATGCACTAGAGGCGAAGCTTAAGAATTGGCCCAATGTGATCTATGAATCCTTCGGGATGACGGAAACCATCTCTCACGTGGCGCTGAGAAGAATTACTGGGCAAAAAGAGCGGCAACCGTTTAGAGTGCTTGATGACATCACGATCGAGCAGGATGAACGTGGATGTTTGATCATTCATTCAGAAGCCTTGCCTACCAATCCAACTGTTACCAATGACATTGTTCAAATGGTTGACGAGAATTCTTTCCATTGGCTCGGTAGAGCTGATAATATGATAAAT
>JALRDM010000021.1 GCA_023262195.1 Salibacteraceae bacterium
GGTCACCATATAATTCGGGCACCCCAGACCAAATCGAAAACTACATGAGCTACAACAGCTGCCAAAATATGTTTTCGGCTGGTCAAAAAAATAGGATGATTGCCGCCTTGAATACCTACAACCCACTAGAGGAGTTAGTAAGCGAAGAAAACCTTATCGCTACCGGTGTTAATGGGCTTGTAGAAGCAGACTTCATTACCTCTACTGATATTATTTGTAACACTGAGCAAGTGACTTTCTCAGACAATTCAAGTTATGCTGGTGTGGCGACTTCTTGGAAATTTGGTGGAGAAGCACGACCAGCAGAATCGACCGAATCAAACCCCTCGGTTCAATTCCCATATGAGGGATACCACACAGTTACATACACCGCTTCGGATAGTGGTCAATCTGCTACCACCACGCGTTCCGTTTTTGTGGTTTCTGAAGAAGGACAGTTTGCACCGTATTCAGACGATTTAGAAGAAGCGAATTCCATCTCAAATTCAAATTGGTATTCAATCGATCCTGATGATGATGAGCACGAATGGAAACTCACTACCGAGGCGTCCTATTCTGGGGATAAGTCAATCAAAATGGATAATTACGATAAATGTGGATCAACAAGAGATGAGTTGGTTACTCGGAGCTTTGACTTTTCGCCCTATTCATCGGTAAACATTCGTTTTGCCCAAGCATATGCACGGGCGGTTGGTCCAAACCAAAACTTCTTACGCATGTATGCTAGTGCCAACTGTGGAGAAACTTGGGGTATCGTTTGGGCTCAAAGTGGAACTGCCTTGCAAACCGTAAGTCAGGCTATATCAGGACCATTTGTACCTGAAGCTAATCAATGGCAAGATAGATCCATCGACCTGATACAATCGGCTTATATGAAAGAAGGAGTGTTGTTGAAATTCGCCTTTGAAGGTCTCGGTGGCAACAACTTATATATAGACGATTTTGAGATAAGTGGGCAGTATAGTGGAGACCTACTATTGAGACGCCCTGAAAACGGCAATAGAGGAATGGCTAAGGATGTGTTACTCGACTGGAAGTCGGCTGGTATTGTAGATAGTTACGAGTATGAACTCGATACAAAATCGGATTTCAGCTCTGGTAATGTAATCACAGGCACTACAGACTTCATTAATACGAATCCGAACAATGAAGATACCGAAGTGCTCATTGAAGACCTAGAGTTAAACACAACCTATTATTGGAGGGTGCGATATATACAAGATGGCAATCCATCAGAATGGAGTGATACTTGGAATTTTGCAGTAGATGATACAGGTCTTGGCACGGAAAGAATCAAGGCTGAAAGCAACATCAAAGTCTATCCTAACCCAACAAATGGGCTTGTAAATGTTGAGTCTGACTTGCCCATTGAGTCTGCGGAAATTCTCGATTTAACTGGTAGAAACGTATACAACTACAACGGACTTGGCGAGACATTCATGACCATGCAACCACAATTACCAAATGGCTTGTACATGATCAAGTTTGTATTACAGAATGGCAACATCGAAACCAAGAGCCTTATCGTACAGTAGAAGGTTTTTTTCTAATACTAACTAAATAAACTCCACTGAAGATGAGTACTGCAGCAAGCAGTTGAATCCAGTGGAGTTTTTCTTTTCCCAAAGAAATACTCAAAGCACCAGCCAGCACTGGTTGAAGATATATGTAGGCGCTCACCACCGATGGACTTACCGTTTTCATGGCAAATACATTCAGAAAATAAACCAGAAAGGTTACACATATCACTACGTAAACCACACCCCAAAATATATCCTGAGGCATTGACATCCAATCTACTTCCATAGCTTGCTCAAAACCAAAGGGAATGACATAAATCAAGCCCAGCGTAAACACCCACTTAATTACAGTCATGGCTTCATATTTCTTCATCAATGGCTTTACTAAAATGAGATACAGACCATAGCTCATTGCATTAATAAATATCATCAGGTCACCTGTGGAATCTCCTTGAGACCAAGCCAACGTATCTCGACCCATGATGATAGGAAGTAAGATTAATAGTAGCGCTCCCACAATTCCCAAGCCCACTCCTATGGATTTTGAAAGGGTAATCCTTTCCTTGAGGATGACCGCTGATGCAAGCAGAACCAGTATGGGGTTACTGGTCATAATTACCGAAGCATTGATCGGTGTGGTCAAACTAAGTCCGTTAAAGAAAAATAGCTGATTCATGGCTACTCCAAACAGCGCACATAACGCCAAACGTGGAATGTCTTTCCGATCTATCCGCTCTTTTGAAATAAAAAAATGAACGAGCCAAAACAACAATGTGGCTCCCAATACACGATAAAAAATAAACCCACTTGCACCGATGTAAGTGGGCATAATGTCTTTAGCAACGATGTAGTTGATCGCATAAAAAGTTCCAACAATAAATAGCACAATATGTGCCTGCAATACTTTACTCACTTAAGTGGACCTTAATGTGCTCTACGGTTTTCTTAGCATTTCCCGCATATACTTCATCTTCGATAAAATATAACGGCCTTTTCATAAACGTATATTCATTGAGTATGAGATCACGAAACTGATCATCTCTTAAACTCTGCTCGTTTAGGCCTTGCTGGCGATACTTGATTGCCCTTTTGTTGAACAAAGCCTCATAAGAACCCAATTTGGCCTTGGCGTGATCTAGGTCTTCTGAGCTGATGATTTGCTCCTTGACATCAATCACTTCAAACCCATTTGTTCCAGTTTCACTAAGTATGCGCTGGCAGGTATTACATGTGCTCAAGTGATAAATTTTTCTCATATGTGCTGTAGATTATATAAGACTTCTTCAGAATCGACCAAAATCATTCTTTGCAGTTAGCCCGCAAAAGTAGATTTTCACGGTCCAGATGGCGAAAAGATCGAATCCAATAAGACAACTGCTTGATCCGAAAAAGGTTTTTATACCCATAGGCATTGGGCTAGCCATCGTAGCGTGGTTCATTTACAGTGATTTCCAAAACCAGAAAGCCGCATTTGAAAGCTTTTCTTGGGGATGGCACACCACGGGTTGGCTTGGTGTAGCCCTTATCATGGTGGCTTTAAGAGATATTGGATATATGATTCGTATCCGGATTCTCACAGACCAAAAACTCAATTGGCGCCAAGCCTTCGAAGTAATTATGCTATGGGAGTTTGCCTCAAGCATTACCCCATCGGTAGTTGGAGGGTCAAGTGTGGCAATATTCATTGTGAACAGAGAAAAAATCCCCTTGGGACGAAGTACCGCGGTGGTCATGATTACGGCATTTTTAGATGAACTCTTCTACGTCTTGATGGTGCCTTTGTTGCTCACATTCGTTGGCTGGAGCACACTATTTCCATTGGAAATGCAAACCACACTATTCGGATTTGAATTGGGTGCGCGCGAAATTTTCATTGTGGGCTACGTATTCATATTGATGCTTATTACAGGAATCTATCTCGCCATTTTTAGGTTTCCAAATGCCGCGCGCAACCTATTAGTAAGTGTCTTCTCCACCCGATTATTAAAGCGCTGGAAAAAAGGAGCCGAAGAAACTGGAAACGATCTGATGGTCACCAGTGGTGAATTGAGGACAAAGCCATTTAGTTTTTGGGTAAAAGCATTCACTGCAACCTTTTTAAGTTGGACAGCAAGATTTTGGGTAGTGAACTTTATCATACTCGCCTTTACCATGATTGATCTGACCATGGC
>JALRDM010000113.1 GCA_023262195.1 Salibacteraceae bacterium
CAGGGTATCGGACTATGTTGAACGCGATAATGAAAACCAGGCTAAAGGGTACCAGAAACTTACGTCAGAGATACATCGTGCCTTGAGCACTATTCTTATCCAACAAAAAAATTACAGAGACTACAGCTTGACCGAAAAAGCGCTTAAGGTGTTTAGATTTAATCGACTCGATGAACTACAAGAATGGATTATTGAAGACCAATCGGTATTTATAGAGGAGCAAAAGGTTACTGAGTGGATGAATGAACACGATGGAAAAAGTCTTCCTAAAGATTTCGAAGAACGATTCAATGCTTTGGAGGTTGATGAGCATTTGGAAGGAGTGCTCAAACGAAGCAGGAAGAAGGCTTTTCACTTGGCGGCAATGATATCTACAGCATTTGTAATGGCCGTGGCCAGCATAGCGCATTTCCTCCCTTATCAACTTTCAAGATGGATAGCTCGAAACAAAATCAAGGATCCACTTTTTGAAAATACCATTATGACCCTGGGTTCTACCGTGTTTTACGTTCTTCAGTTCTTTATTGTACTGACAATATTAACCAGCTGGATAGGCTGGGCTGGATTTGTGACATCCATGTCAATGCTTGCAGTTACAGCAGTATATTCTGAAATTGTTGATGATTACCGCTTTGCGAAATTCAATGTTCAAAAATTGAAAAATTGGAATGCCTATAAGGAGCTGTATGACGACCTTATGAAAAGTATCGATTAACGGCTTTCCAGCTGCCTCCATTGATTGCATCGATGCCTTCGCGCTTGAGAATATCAGTGGCTTTGCCGCTGCGCATTCCGCTAGCACAGCACAGGATTACAGGCTTCTTGAGCTTTTTGATTTGGTTTACTTTATGACCAATTGCGCCTACGGGAATATTTTTTGAGCCCTCCACGTGGCCACCTGCAAATTCATCTGCATTTCTAACATCAATCACTACTGCTCCGTTGGCAAGGTATTCTTCGGTTTTGTTTGGCCCTTTTGATCCAAATAATTTAGAAAACAAACCCATGCTAGTCTTTTACACGATTTAGTGCCATAACAGAAAACAGCCAACGAGGAAGTGGCTTTTTCTTTCTCTTCTTGCTCAAGGTTAAAAACCAATTGAGCTTTTTTGACACGGTGATTTTATCCGTTTCTACCAATTCAATCAGTGATCCATCAGGGTCTTCTAGGTAAGCAAAACGGCCTGCGGCCTCACCCATGCTGAAAGTATCTCCACTATCCACAGTAAATGGACTATTGAGCTTTTCAGCCCGAGTCTTGATGCTACCCATTTCATTTACGTCAAAGCAAAGGTGAATGTAACCCTGGTCTCCCCAAAACCGACCTTCAAGGTTGTGGGGTTTGCTGTCTGCGTTTATCGGCTGCAACAGTTCAATATGAAACATGCCAAATACATCGGAAAACGCTCCCGAATTTCGGTTGCTCGGCTGAAGGCGTACCCTACGGAATTCTTTGTCGCCATCGGTGAGTGATGCCAAGTCTTCAAACACTCCAGTTTTATCGTAGATCACCTCATCTATTTCAAGTACATCTTTATAGAATTCGAGGGACTTATCCATATCCGACACACCAATCATTACACCTTCAATACCACCAAAAATGCTGTGCTTTTTTTGGTACCAATGCTCAGTTTCTGAGGCGATAAATGGGTTGCCAAAGGGATCAATAACAGAAAAGCAATTTTTGCCCGAAGGATCTTTACAAACCGCCCCCAGTTTTTGATCTGCTAAGGATTCATGGCCCATTTTAGCATCTCTACATTTGATTTTGGTGACCAACAAGCCATTTTTCAACAAGGAAAATTTATGCTGATCGGCAGATTCCCGACTGGTGAATTGCCAAATCTCCATGCCTCCACCACCATTGAGATTCATGGCCAGAATCGCGTGGCGTGCATGAACCTTTCCACCGGTGTATTTGGTCATTAACGGAGCTTCGGCTGCCTCGTCAAAAACGGGTACGTCAAACCCAAAGTTTCTACGATACCATTTCCATGAGGCGTGGACATCTTTAGTGCCAATGCCCATTTGTTGTATGCCGTTTATCATTGTTTAGTTTGGTTTGATGCGTTTTACCACCCAGCGAAAAAGCCAAGGCGCATATCGGTGCAAATAAATTAAAACTTGTTCTCTACCTAGATAAACTTCTGGTTTTCGTTGCTCCACAGCTCTACGAATAACCTCAGCACATTGTTTAGGAGTAATTCCACGGGCCAGGCGCTCATCCATTGAGTTGGAGGCCGAACCGTCACCTTGGAGCGCGTTTTTCGAGATGTTGGTTTGCACCCTTCCCGGGCAGATAAACGATATGCCTATGTTCGTTTCTTTCAGCTCTGCTCGGAGTGATTCGAAATATCCATGGAGTGCGTGTTTGCTGGCCGCATAGCTCGAACGCAGTGGAAAACCAAACTTACCCGCAGGTGAACTTAGAATAACAATGAACCCATTATTTGCCTTCATCATATATGGCAAAACAGATTTAGCAATGACCACCGCACCGAAGTAATTCGTTTCCATGATATGGCGTTCAGAGTCAAGCGAGGCATCCCATGTGAGCGCTCGCTGGCTTATCCCCGCGTTGTTGATGAGCACATTTACAGAGCTTAGCAATTCCGTTTTTGTCGATAGTAATTGAGTCAGCTTTTGGGAATCACTTACATCTAGCGGCAGTGTTTGGTGTCGCTCGGGGTTGGGTAAACTTGATTTAATCTCTTTGAGCACTTCGGCTCTTCTGCTGCTAAGTATAATGGATGCGCCCTTTTTAGCCAACTCAATTGCCGTAGCCTTACCGATACCACTTGAGGCACCTGTGATCCATACTGTTTTGTCTGACCAAAAACTCACGGGGCTAATCTAAGTACAAACTTTTCATTGTATTCCTTTTGTTTGAAAAAGGGATGCAACCTTAACTTAGCCCGATGCAATACGCACGCAATTTCATGAAGAGAATTGGGGTTATCATGTCCATAATTTTCAGTTTGTCTCTAGGTCAACTATGTGCTCAATTTGAAACCACGGCTGAACGCATACAAGTAGAATCACTGTCATTTAGACAATACAATGTAGGAGGTACGGGAACCTCAGGGATGTTTTACTATCACACGTTTAGTACAGAAAGTTTGGAAGGAAGCCGCTGGGTAGGTGCTTACGGGGGACGAATGAGACCATACGTGGTGGATAACCCAGAGAGTAAAAAGTACATGAATCGGTTTAGAACAATGGCCATCACCAAACAGCTTTGCCTAGGTGTCACGCTGCCAATTATAGGATATATTGCCTACGATAGTTTCACTAATGATACCCCGATTACAGATCATATTGGCTTGATGCTGGCGGCTTCTGTACCAATCACTGTGGCCATTCTAATACCCTACGGAAAGAAACGGTCATTGAGCAAAGCTGCCGAAGCATTCAACAAAACTGTTCTGGAATAAAATCTACCTCCGAGATTTATCGTTGCCCTATTTTCCAGCACACCGCACACAAAATCCACTTTCAGGCTTTAGAATCAATCGTCCTGCGGGAATTTTATCTCCGCATCGAGCACAAAGCCCAAAATCAGAGCTATCGATGTTTTCTTTAATGTATAGCAATTTGCTCAGTTTAGCTTCAGCCGTGCGCTGAGCTGCTTGCACAATTGAGCGATTGTTTATCGCATCCATGCGTGACACACGGCCAATAGCATCGTCAGGCGCAATAGGGCCCGAACTCTGTTTGTAGTCTTCAATAGCCGATTTTGTCTTTTCGATTTCTTGATTGAGAAGTTTTAAAATGTCTTGACGGCTGGGTTCTTTCATCCAAACAGGGAATCACATTTAGTCAACCGTAGCAATACACTTCAACTCAATGGCAATTGGAGTTGGGAGCGAGTTGATCTCCACCGTGGTGCGGCAAGGTTGTGCGTCCTTGAAGTACTCTGCATATACGCGGTTGTAGGTGGCGAAGTCGCGCTTCATGTTTACGAGGAATACGGTAACGTCCACCAAGTTTTCCCACTTGCTGCCCGATGCTTCGAGCACTGCCCGCACATTGTCAAAAACCGATCGGCACTGTGCTTCGAAATCAAACGCCTTGAAGTTGCCGTTGTGATCGAGCTCAAGGCCTGGAACACCGCTATCGTTAGCGTCAGAGCCGGCAGTACGTGGCCCTACACCCGATAGAAAAAGAAGGTTGCCCACCTTGCGGGCATGTGGATAAAGTCCTACTGGTTTGGGGGCAGATGAAGCGTTGATGTGATCAGACATGAGCAACTAAATTTTGAGCAAATAAAGCCATTGCCGTTAAAACACCTGCCTCACTTTTCCCTCGAATATTCCGAAAACTTGATCACCCTTCAGAGGCTTACGTTTCATCAATCCCGTAAGTGCCCCAAATGCCGGTAGGCACAAATGGGTTGCACTCAGGTGAAAGCACGGAAAGGTCATGGCCTGCAAGCCTCTACCCCGCATTCGAATACCAGGATGAATATGACCATGGATGTTGATCTGTCCTTCTTCCACCACGTTAAGAGGTTCATGCGTAAGGATAAAATTGTGAATCTGTATTTGGTTGCAGGTTTCAAAATCCATGGAACGATATACGGCTGGTTTAAGAATATCATGATTGCCCAAAACAAGCGTGAAATCTATATCTGGAAATTGACTGGTGATCATGGCCAATTCTTCGCATTCGCTGTTTGAAGCGCTGTGAAATAAGTCGCCCA
>JALRDM010000156.1 GCA_023262195.1 Salibacteraceae bacterium
AGGTAATTGCCATTAACCTCACGAACAACTATGCGCAAAACGATGAGCACACCAACATCCTCAGAGCTTCATCTGCAGCAATGTCTGCCGTTGTGGGAGGCGCAAACTACCTTATGATTCAACCATGGGATGCACACTGGAAAGCTCCCAACGATTTTAGTGCGAGGATTTCTAGAAATATTCAAGTATTGCTTAAAGAAGAATCGCACATGGATAAAAACACCAATGCTGCAGACGGAGCCTATTTCATCGAAAATCTCACGACCGAAATGGCTAAAAAAGCGTGGGACATGATTCAATGCATTGAGCAGAACGGTGGATTTAGTGAATACGCCAAATCGAAACAACTCTTCACCGACATCGAGCACAATGCAAGTCAATTGATGGAGGCATATTCAAAGGAAAAAGCATTACTTGGCGTAAACAAGTTTCTACCCCGAGAGGTGAACAGCGAAACAGCACCAAAATCAAGTACCTATGAGTTATTGCCTTCTTATCTCTCCATTCCTCACCAAATTCAATTGATGCACGATGAGTGATTTTAGACATTTGAGTTTTGAAGCTTTGGTCAACGTCAAAGCCAATAAATCAGAAAAAAATCCTGAAGAATGGACGAGTCCTGAAGGTATTTCAATTGAGCGATGGACCAAGCCGAAGACCGTTGAAGAACTGCCACACATCAACTTTGGTGCAGGTGTTGCTCCATACCTAAGAGGGCCATACGCGAGTATGTACACCATTAGGCCATGGACTATTAGACAGTATGCAGGTTTCAGTACGGCAAAAGCGTCTAACGAGTTCTATCGCAAGAACTTAGAAGCTGGACAAAAAGGCCTTTCTGTAGCGTTTGACCTTGCCACACACCGAGGTTATGATAGTGATCATGAACGTGTAAAAGGTGATGTAGGTAAGGCAGGTGTAGCCATCGATTCGGTTGAGGATATAAAAATCTTATTTGATCAAATCCCACTCGATAAGATGTCGGTTTCCATGACCATGAATGGCGCTGTTATTCCAATCATGGCCTTCTACATTGTTGCAGCAGAAGAGCAAGGTGTAAAACCTGAGGTGTTGAGCGGAACTATCCAGAATGACATCCTCAAGGAGTTTATGGTACGAAACACATACATCTATCCTCCACAGCCTTCCATGCGGATCGTGGGTGACATCTTTGAATATACTGCTCAAAATATGCCCAAGTTCAACTCAATTAGCATATCAGGCTATCACATGCATGAGGCTGGAGCTACAGCAGATATTGAATTAGCCTATACCCTAGCCGATGGCTTGGAGTATGTGCGCAAAGGATTGCAAGCAGGGTTGAATATTGACGATTTCGCTCCAAGATTATCCTTTTTCTGGGGTATCGGAATGAACCACTTCATGGAAGTGGCTAAAATGCGTGCAGCTCGCGTTTTGTGGGCTAAGATTATTAGGCAGTTCAAGCCTAACAACCCAAAGTCAATGGCCCTAAGAACACACTGTCAAACCTCTGGCTGGAGTCTCACTGAGCAAGACCCGTTCAATAACGTAGCGCGCACAGCTATCGAAGCTTTATCAGCAGTGATGGGCAGCACCCAATCTCTACACACCAATTCATTGGACGAGGCCATAGCCCTACCAACCGATTTCTCAGCGCGTATTGCGCGAAATACTCAGCTATTCTGGCAAATGGAGACAGACGTTTGCAAGGGCATCGATCCTTGGGGTGGTTCATATTATGTAGAAACGCTTACCAAACAGCTCATGGATAAGGCCTGGAAACATATCCAGGAGGTGGAAGAACTCGGTGGAATGACCAAGGCTATTGAAGCAGGCTTACCAAAAATGCGCATTGAAGAGTCAGCTGCTCGCAAGCAAGCGCGCATTGACAGTGGACAAGAGATCATCGTTGGTGTGAATCGCTATGAGGTGGAGGATGATACTCAAATCGATATTCTAGATGTTGATAATGCCAAAGTGAGGCAAGAGCAGATTGAACGATTGCAGGCTATAAGAGCAAGTCGAAATGAGAATACAGTCAAGAGTAAATTGCACAGCATCACAGAGGCTGCAAAATCAAAAAAGGGCAATTTGCTTGCACTTGCTATTGAAGCAGCACGCGTAAGAGCAACCCTTGGTGAAATAAGCGATGCTATGGAAGTGGCCTTCGGGAGGCATAAAGCTGAAACAAAAAGTATCAGTGGAGTTTATTCAAGAGAAATGAAAATGGATGAATCTTTTGTTGCTGCTAAAACCTTGGCAGATGAATTCGCTCAAAAGCACGGTCGTAGACCGCGAATATTGGTGGCCAAAATGGGGCAAGACGGACACGACCGTGGTGCTAAGGTCATTGCTACATCGTTTGCCGACATAGGTTTTGATGTTGATATCGGACCGTTATTTTCTACTCCAAGTGAAGTGGCACGAATGGCAATGGAAAACGATGTGCACATCGTGGGTGTAAGTTCCTTGGCAGCAGGCCACAAAACACTCATTCCAGATTTGACAGCGGAATTAAGGAAAGTTGGAAGGGACGATGCACTGGTTGTAGCCGGAGGTGTGATTCCTCGCCAAGATTATGATTTTCTATACAACGCTGGTGTAACTGCAGTATTTGGCCCGGGTACAGTAATCAGCAAGGCAGCATCTTCACTCCTTACAAAGATGTTAGAAGCGTCTTAGCTACATTTAGGCATGGCTCCCCAAAGATGAATAAACCGACAGCCGAGGCATAAATCGCAGAAATCAATACCGCACCGGCCACAAGGTCTTTGATCACTCCAACCTTCGGATTTTGATCAGGGTGTAATAAATCCATTATCTCTTCGATGGCTGTGTTTACCATTTCCAAGATGATAACCAGCGCTATTGCTGAAATCACCCACAACCATTCAGAGGTTTGTATTTGAAAATAAAGCCCCATGCCTATGGCCAATATTGCGGCCAATAAATGAATCTGAGCATTCACTTCAGATTTGAATAGATGAATCAAACCGTTGATGGCAAACCGAAAACTTCGAGCCCTAGTGGTAAACGAATACTTTGACTTGCCCACTTAATTTATTTGTTTTCTCTTCGAACGATTAGCACTTCGTCATTATCAAGCAAAAGGTAACCCATCTCATAGCAAAACTTATAGATGGCACCATTTTTTGTAACGTATTCGTGGGTAAAGTAGGTGAAGCTAAATCCCTTAGCCACTAGCTTATCACGATCGACCTTGGTTTTTTCCCCTGGACTTAAGGCTTCAAGTATTCTCCTATTCCTCCTAAGTGCATTATTGATGTTTCGAACGAAATTAT
This sequence comes from Salibacteraceae bacterium, assembly GCA_023262195.1. Taxonomy (GTDB): domain Bacteria; phylum Bacteroidota; class Bacteroidia; order Flavobacteriales_G; family Salibacteraceae; genus SHAN690. The sequence goes on from JALRDM010000156.1 coordinate 3,285, forward strand.
TGGCATCGCTATTCTGACGGTTGTTATAGGCATTACGACACTGATCAGAACAGAATTTTTGGTCTGCCCTTCCCAAGAGTTTTTCTCCACACTCCGCACATTTTCGCTCGGTACTCATTTAAGTCTTTCTAGCAGCGGGCAATATACTTACTGAATTCAAATTTTGACAATCCAGCCTATAAAGTCCGTTATTTTGACGCGTGGACGCGATCATCACATCTATAGTAATCATATCTGCAATGCTCCTTTTTGTCACGGAAAAGCTGAGCATTGATTTAGT
>JALRDM010000181.1 GCA_023262195.1 Salibacteraceae bacterium
TATTCTCTGAATCTTCGCTTTAGTCTACCGCCAACAAAAAAGCTAAGACCTGCGAATACGATTAATAATAATATGTACATGTTTTGAATTTTTCAACTGGAGAATCAATTGCCGTGCCAACACAAATTGCAGAATATTTGACACAAAAAAAGCCTTGGCTGCTATTATGCCAAGGCTTTTCCCTGTGTTGTGATGGTTTACTTACTTAACGATAACTCTTTCTAAGTAGGTATTTGATGGAGTTTTAACCTTCACCATGTATAGACCATTTGGAAGTGATATTACGTCAACCGTAGTTCTATTGGTTGAAGTAACATTTTGGTTGAATACCACCTTTCCAAGTAGATCAGAAACCTCAATGCTAAAGTCAGAAACTGAACTCAATTCTATATTCAGAATGTTTTGTACAGGATTTGGATATAGCTCCATTGACTCAGTAGCAACATCATCTACTCCTACGGTAAAATCTTTTGGATGACCACCATTACCTGGATCTTCGCTACCACCTCCGTTTCCGCTGCCACCTCCAGAGCCGCCACTTCCACCTGAGCCACCGCCCTGCGCCAGTTCACCTTTCTGAGGGTCTTTCGATCCATTTACGTAAATAAGATCCCCAGCATTCGCTGCATCCTCATTCCACAATACAACGGCAATTTCGCTATGACTTAAATCCCATTCTGGATCCAACGCTATTTTCAAGGTCTTAGTAAACACATCACCCTCTTCTGCTCCACCGGTTGTGATAGTATATTCATTGTTGTCCTCGGTAAAAGAACCTCTAAAAACCTTGTGGTGATCAGCCGAATCTCCTTGACCGTTTTGATATCCAATTACGTGATCTTCAATAAAATAACCTGCTACAAGGAAAGTTCCTTCCATCTCTTCAAAAAACTCAGCCTTCAAATTAATTACTACCTCTTCAGAAGTTACATCGCTAATTTCGTAAGCCACTCCAGCTGCTACTGGTGCGCTCTCAAATGCAGATAAAATTCCGCCAACAGATGCGTGTGCTGTTCCCACATCTTCTCCATTACCTGAGAAGTTTGGGAAACCACCGAACCCTATTTCCTGTGCAATTGGATCGATATCTGAGGTGTAGAATAAGCTAGAGTTTGAGGCATACAATGCCATACATATGTGATTGTCATCATGACTGTCAATCAAATCCACGAAACCATCCCATCCCCATCCACCACATGGACCGCACCATGAAGCGGTAATCTTGGTAACCATTCCGTGGTTCTCTTCCGGAACATCCCAATTTTGGGCGTTAAGACCGTATCCTATTCCAAGCATTAGGATGATAAGTAGTGATTTTCTCATAACGTTATTGTGATGTGTCGAATATACAAAGAGAGACTTGAAGAAACTCTATAAGTTGCTCTTGACTTTCCAGATTATTGTGTTCTCATGGAACAACACAAGGTTAATATTAGTATCCTATTTTGTAATAACCAACGGTTTATGTAAGATGTGCTCAGATGTGGACAATCTCACATGATAAACTCCAGCTGGAATCTCATGTGTAACGAACGCTGCCTTCTGCGGTCCTTTACCTAAGGTTTGAGAATAAATGTTTTTCACAATTTTACCGTTCAAATCCAAAATTTCAACAGAAACATTTGTCTGATTTGGAAGGTTATATTCTATAATTCCTAAGTGCGAAACAGGGTTGGGAGAAACACGCATTTCATAATCAAACGAGCTTAAATCTGCAATGGAAGTAGTCCAGTTATCTCTATTGAAACGACTATTGGGGTTTGTTGGGTTATTGGGGTGATTTGGATCAAGCTCATTATCTTGATCATATACCGTAAAAGTGCTTACCTGAGCAACGTTTATTACACGATTCTTGGTCGGGTCATTACCATCAAAGTTTGCCACGAACGCAATGATTCTAAGGTTACCAACAACCTGTCCTTCAGGCACAGCAAATTTTTGAATATCATTAAACTGATAATCAACTTCTATGAGCGCTGAAATAATACCGTCTGTACCTTGAATACCCGTAGGACATAGAATTGGAACATCATTGTGAGTAACATCTTTCACTCCTTCTACTAAGGTGGTGTCCACCGTATCATTATTTATATCTACGGTATAGGCCGTATCAATGATTTGAGGAATTGTAGGGTAAATATCGCATGGTCTTGGTGACTCAAAAACCTGATCTGCCGTAAAACCATCAGCAACTACAAACAAAAAGAACCGCATGTCTCGAGCTACCTTGCCAAACATTGAATCGGTAAACACGATATTGGTTCGCACAAAGATGGAATCGTAATTTGGATCGTATAATACCTCCGGTAAGCTCACCGTTGCATCCGTTGTGCTATTAATTCTCGCAGCGATGGTATCAATCCATTGCTCTGGTGCGTAATCCGTTAAGATGCTTTGTCCATCGTAGGATACACGATCAATGGAGCCTCTGCCAAAAGATGAACTAAAAATCTGCGCCCATCCGTTGGCAATTTGATTGTTAAGAGGGTCTCCTCCATTTACAAAGTCATCAATGTGATAAGAAATGATCGCTAATTCATTTTCGTCAAATTCATTCTTCAAATCTTTCTTAATGCATAGCATTTTTGCACTAGAAGCAACTTGGTTAGACTCTGAAGTTTCAAGTAAAACAGTTCTGGTGGATTGTGCTTGGACGCTCGAAATCAGAATAATACAAAAAATAGTGTAGAAGTATTTCATAGAGTTGTCTTTTATGATGTGTGAAAGTAAAACTTTTTATACGCGCATCAGACGCTATTCGTATCTATAGGGTTTATTTCGTACCAAGAAAACTTAGACAGCACAATGCAAAATCCCTTAATTCTGCTAACCAATGACGATGGGTATGATGCCCCTGGTATCAAGGCACTGGAAAAAGTGGCTACCCTATTTGGAGATGTAGTAAAAATTGCGCCCGATAAACCGCAAAGTGGCATGGGTCATGCCATAACTATTAACTCAACGTTGAGGATAGCCAAACGCGAATCACGTGATGGATTCATTGGTTATCAGTGCACCGGAACTCCCGTTGACTGCGTTAAGATTGGACTGGATAAAATCTTGGATCGAAAGCCTGACCTTATCGTTTCAGGAATTAATCATGGATCCAATGCAAGCATCAATGTCATTTATTCTGGCACTATGAGTGCTGCTGTGGAAGGAAAAATTGAGGGCACTCCAGCGATTGGATTCAGCTTGCTTGATCACTCAATAGACGCTGACTTTGAAGCTGCACAGGAATATGCGAAGAAGATCATTGAAATGGCTCTATCGAAACTAGAGGATAAGTTTTGTCTCAATGTGAATATTCCAAAGGCAAAATCCGAGTTCATACGTGGCATTAAATACTGCAGACAAGCTCAAGCTAAATGGGTTGAAGAATTTGATAAGCGCCAAGACCCATCGGGCCAGGACTATTATTGGCTTACTGGTCACTTTGAAGCATACGATCATCATCAAGAAGATACAGACTTGTGGGCGCTTGAGAATGGATTTGTGTCGGTGGTGCCTATCCAATATGACATGACCGATCATCAATACTTAGATCGAATGAAGGAATGGAGCAGCTGAGGAGTTCATTAAATAAGCTTTGGGTGGGGTTGGTCTCGGGCATTGTAGGTCCAGTTTTCGGTGCGCTAATATTCTATGCGATTTTTTTTGGGCATAAAACCATAGTTGAGTTTGCGCAAATGATCATAAATACTTCAAGCACCCATTCTGCGCTCCTTTCCGTTTCATTGATTTTCAATCTAGTCTTTTTCTTTATCGCCATCAGATTAAACTGGATGAACGCGGTAAGAGGTGTGATAACCGCCATGTTTATATATGCGCCAGTAATTGTCTACTTCAAGTACCTTGCCTAAGCGACTTTTCATAATCTCTGGAGAACCAAGCGGTGACTTGCATGGCGCCAACTTGGTCAGTGCCATACTGGAGCAAGAGCCACGCACAGAAATTCAGTGTTGGGGTGGTGATAAAATGGCAAAAGCAGGCGCGCGTGTAGTAAAGCATATTGACGAACTCGCTTTTATGGGATTTGTAGAAGTCATTGCAAATCTTCCTCAAATCTTGCGGAATTTCAGCCTTTGCAAACGCCAAATCACCGATTTCAATCCAGACATGGTGCTTTTTATCGATTATCCGGGATTCAATCTTCGTATGGCAAAGTTTATCAGTAAGTTGGGCATTGAGTCCGCCTATTATATTTCACCACAGATTTGGGCATGGAAGGAATCAAGGATCACTAAAATCAAGCGATACATCGATCACGTTTTTGTGATTCTGCCCTTTGAGCAAAAGTTTTATGAGCGACATGGCGTCAAAGCTGAATTTGTGGGTCACCCATTACTGGATGAATTTGCCAAAGACGCTCCTCAGGATGATGATTTTTACGAAAACCATCAACTATCGGATAAGCCAATTATTTCGGTTTTACCTGGAAGCCGCACCCAGGAGATTAAAAAAATCCTGCCAATAATAAGCGAACTTCCAGAAGCATTTCCAAATCATCAAATTGTGGTCTCGAAGGTAGCATGGCAGCCGCTGAGCCTCTATCAACCTGCCGTTGACAAGGGAATTAAAATCGTTGAAGGCTCCACGTACACACTTATATCGAATTCCGAAGCAGCGGTGGTTACCTCCGGAACAGCTACCCTCGAAACAGCGTTGCTGAGCACGCCACAGGTTGTTGTTTACAAGGCCAATGCTTTGAGCGTATTGCTTGCACGTTTTTTGGTTAAAATCAAGTACATAAGTCTAGTCAATCTAATTCTGGATAAACCAGCGATAACAGAGTTAATACAAAAAGAGGCTAACTCAATAAACATTATCCGCGAACTAAAGAGCCTGCTCACAGGCTCTGAAAATCGGCAAAGAGTTTTGCAGCATTACAATGAACTACACCAATTGCTTGGTGGATCTGGTGCGTCAAAAATTGTTGCCACTAGGTTGTTGAAAATACTTGTCAAAGCAAAAAATTGACCTCTGGATTGAATCTAACTTTGATTCATGACCAAGCGGCTAGCCATTTCCCTATTTCTTGTTTC
>JALRDM010000218.1 GCA_023262195.1 Salibacteraceae bacterium
TTTAGCGATTACATAGATGACGATGATACTCCCGAGTATCAGTACAATGCCAATAATTACAGCAAGGATGATGACGACAAAACCATCCCTATTGGCTCATCCACTACCTTTCACGATAGACTTATCGAACAGCTGCACTTAAGGCAAATGGATGATAAGCATTTGCTGATTTGTGAGCATATCATCGGTAGCTTAGATGACAGTGGTTATTTGCGGAGAGAAGTGGCTGCAGTTGTTGATGATTTGGCCTTTACCCAAGGCATTATGACGAGTGAAGAGGAGGTGGAGTTTTTGCTTGTAAATGAAATACAGGATATGGATCCTGTAGGTATCGGAGCGAGAGATTTGAGAGAGTGTTTGCTATTGCAGATGCGCAAGAAGCCCTCATCTGTAACTACTAAAACGGCTACCATAATCCTTGAGAAGTACTACACTGAATTTGTACGCAAGCACTACGATAAAATCACCAACAGATTAGAGATTAGCCTAGATGATCTGAAAGAAGCCATCGATGAGATCACGGATCTAAACCCAAAACCGGGCAATTCAATGAATGAGTCATCAAAGCCCGTTGAGCATGTGGTGCCTGACTTTCAATTGGTAAATGAAGATGGCGAGTTGCGAGTAATCTTGAACAGTAGAAATGTCCCTGAGCTGCGTATGAGTAAAAAATATGCTGAGATGCTCGAAGACTTTTCAAGAATCAAAGGGGAACCCACTAAGGCTCAGAAAGATGCGATGATTTTTGTGAAACAAAAATTGGACAGCGCCAAGTGGTTCATAGACGCGATAAAGCAACGGCACGATACCTTGATTCGGACCATGCAGGCAATTGTTGATTATCAAATTGAGTACTTTAAAACGGGAGATGAAACCAAACTCAAGCCAATGATTCTCAAGGACATTGCTGATATAATTAAGATGGACATTAGTACAGTCAGTAGAGTATCCAACAGCAAGTACATTCAAACCTCATATGGTACATTTAAAGTCAAGTACTTCTTTTCTGAATCGCTTACCAATGATGAGGGCGAAGAAGTCAGTACTCGTGAGGTAAAAAAGATTTTACAGGATTTGATTTCTAATGAGGATAAAAGAAAACCATTGGCGGACGAGAGCTTGGCAAAAGAACTCAAAGCCAAAGGGTACAATATTGCAAGGAGGACTGTAGCGAAGTATAGAGAACAGCTTGATATCCCTGTAGCAAGATTGAGGAAAGAGTTATGAGAATAGCAGCGCACATCCTATCTTATATATTTCATCCGATTTTCTTACCAACCTTTGGTTTGCTTGTCATCTTTGGCTTGAATAGCTACATCGCGGCCACCACTCCGGCACAGAAACAGTTTTTTCTTATAGGATGGATATTCATAAACACGGCCGTTATTCCTTTCTTGTTTACGGCATTTCTGAGATGGAAAAATTTGGTTAGCTCAATTCAGCTCGAAACAAGAGAGGACAGGATAGTGCCGTTTACCTTCGCCTTGTTCTTTTATCTGACTAATTACTGGTTGCTCCGTGACATACCGATGCCACAGATCATTTACTCAATATTCTTGGGGAGCAGCGTAGCCGTAGGTATTGCATTGATCGTCAATTTTTACACTAAAATCAGCATACACATGATTGGTATGGGAGGAATAACAGCTGCCATCTATGCAATGGCGCAGATATATTCACTTCCATTGACCTTCGCTGTTATCATTGGTGTCATCGCCAGTGGTTTAGTGGGGAGCGCCCGATACATCTTAGAATCTCATGATCTAAAGCAAATTTCAATGGGCTGGTTTACCGGTTTTATCACAGTCTATTTACCCATTGTAATGGGATGGGGATAGCTGAGCTTTAATCCTCAGTCCCCACAAACTTCACATCCTTGAGCATCAGCCCCCATTTTAGAGGGTGAATATCATTTCTTGTGAAAAGAATCATTCTTCTATCGTCCAAGTAAAAGTGTGCAAACGTATTTGCCGCGACTCCAAGACTGAATTCATCACCAAGTTCACCCATAGTTGAATCAATGGGCTGTGTCATTTTGTTTCGGAACAACTCCTTTACTTGAGGCTCATCCGTATTTACATTGATCGTATTTGCACCCAAATCAACCGTAATCGTTATCGGGTTTGGCAAGGATTTTTTGGTGTTTTTTCCTTGCAGATTTATATCCATTTCTGTGGATGTGAATACCATAATTGTATCCTGTGCCCAAGCCCCAGCTGAGATGATGAGGGATAATACAAGAACTAAATGCTTCATGCCGTTGATCCTTTTTTGATTTGTCAAATGTAGCTAGTTTATTAGCTGTGATGAAATCGAGGACTTTTCAGTTTTCGATTCTTATTGTAAACCAGCATTACAAGCAGAAAGTATGCCATCTGATACACGAAGTCTTCAGCAGGGATGGTACCAATGCGAATGCCCATATTTTGCTCATCGCTATACCATACAATTGGCTCATCGGTAAACCACCCGGTTAACCACCCATTCATAATAAACATGGGGATCAGGCAAACTCCGTAGGAGAGAAAGAAGCGTCCCAACCAATCTGGGCGCACTACCAATAGAGTAAAGGATAGTAGGGCGGATGCAAAAAAGAAACAAATGGCCGTGTATAGCCGCGGGTAGAAGAAAACGCCAAGGATAAATGTGACGAGAATGAAAAACCAGGCGATACTTTGGGCGAACTTGCCAAGGATATCGGGCTTGACAAAATAGTTTAAAACCTCAAAGACAAACAGGCAAGCGAATGGCACGGTGAGAAAAAAACCATACTCCTCGATCGGAAGCTCACCAATGTATAGTCCAGTGAGGTAGCGAGTATTAAAACCCCAAACTCCCAATTGAGTGAAGAGTTCGTCCCATGCCAAGAAAACACCTCCTGATACTGCTATGGAAAGGAAAATTGCCTTCCAGTTTTGTAAAAATCTTAAACGATGCTCATAGCTCTGCGCTAGTGGATATGCTATCGTGAGTAAATTTATAGCAAGGTAGTGGTATGAGTCTGGAATAAACGACAATCTATCTTAGAGCTTCTTTAATGTATTTGGTAGGCACCCATAGCAGGCCAAAACACTCTCCGCCCCCCTTGTCTTGATGTTTATGATGCATTTTGTGTGCCTTTCGTATGGCCCTCAAATACGCGCTGTCTGTATTTCTCCAAATCTTGATGCGCTGATGGATAAAGAGGTCATGAATAATAAAGTAGGTAGCTCCATAAGCTGTGATGCCAGCTCCAATAAATATTAAAGATGTAATCTCAGTACTTACACCTAGGTAAATACAAATGGCCGATGGCACAGAAAATAAAAGGAAGAAAACATCATTTCGTTCAAAGAAACCCGGTTTAGATCGGTGATGATCTTTGTGAAAAACCCAGCCAATTCCGTGCATAATATACTTATGGCTGAACCACGCCACGGCCTCCATTCCAAAATATGCAGCAAAGAAAATGAGTGCGTAAATCATGATGGGAAAGTACAACAAATCAGACTGAACATAGTTTATAGCTCGAGGATTCAAATAGGATAACGAGCCAACATTGTAATGAGTTTAATCGGATATCTTCTTTTGATTTTATGCCAACCGATGATTGTTTATTGACGGTTTAAATTGACACATGAGATTTACGCTAACAGTATCCATTGCCTTAATCACATTTTTTAGTAGCTGTGATAAGGATGAGCCTCAAATATTAGAGACAGATCCGACTGAAATGCCGCCTTCTGTGGTTGAAAAGCGAGTGATGGTTGAGCTCTTCAGTTCTATTCGCTGCGGTTCCTGTCCCAGGGCACACCATTTTATGGATCAAACAGAAATACAAGATCCCAAAGTATTTCACATCATACATCAAATGTTTGGTGGCAATCCGATGCGCCACGGATATACCAAATACGTGCAGGAGAATGTAAAGTCCGTGCAGTTCACGCCCCATGCCATTATTCAGCGCAACGTTTCTGATGGAGCCGTTCAATACTACGAACCTGAGCGATATAAGGAGATTTCTACGCTCATTGGTGATCGAGACTTGATGGTAAAGCTCAACGCTACTGTAAAAGAAAATGACAATGCGCTAGACATAGCCATAGATATGCTCGCATTCGATGATGCTATTCAAAAACTTTCAGTCACGGTATTGCTGGTGGAGAAAAAAGTAGTTGGGAACGATTACGACTACCATCAGCGCAACTACGGAAATGAAGACCCAGACCATCCCTACTATCAGCAAGGGGATTACATCGAAGGGTTTGAACATACCAATGTCATTCGCGAATTAATCACCCCATTTGAAGGCATAGAGGTTGACATCACAAATAATGAGGCGAGCTACACGTTAAATCATGATCTCGAAGGGTTGGCAGCAGAAAATTTTGCGCTTGTCGCCTTCGTTTCAGACCTTAACTCGAATCAGATTTTTGATGCGAGGTATATTGACTTGGCTTACCTATAGATCAAACTTAATTCCTTGCGCTAGAGGTAACTCTGTGCTCCAATTGATGGTGTTGGTTTGTCTTCGCATGTAGGCTTTCCAAGCATCCGATCCGCTCTCACGTCCGCCACCAGTTTCTTTTTCGCCCCCAAAGGCTCCGCCAATTTCAGCGCCAGAGGTTCCGATATTAACATTCGCAATGCCACAATCGGAGCCTTTGTGACTAAGGAAGATCTCGCTTTCACGCATGTTGGTTGTCATGATTGCCGAGCTTAAACCTTGCTTTACTCCATTTTGCTTGGCTATGGCATCTTCAAACTTGGAGTACTTCATCAGATACAATATAGGTGCAAAGGTTTCTTCTTGCACAATCTCCCAAGAATTATCGGCTTCGGCTATAGCGGGCTTTACATAGCATCCACTTTCATATCCCGGTCCTTCCAGCACGCCTCCTTCAACCAGTAGATTGCCACCCATCTTTTTGACCTCATCTAGAGCTTCGGAATACATCCGGACTGCATCGGTATCGATCAATGGACCAACATGATTATTCGCGTCAAGAGGATCGCCAATTTTTAGTTGTCCGTAGGCCTTGACTAATGTGTCTCGGATTTGGTCGTAAACGGAGTCATGAATGATTAATCTGCGTGTAGAAGTGCAGCGCTGGCCGCACGTGCCAACCGCTCCGAATACGATGCCTGGAATTGCAATTTTCAAGTCTGCATTTTCGGTAATAATGATGGCATTGTTGCCCCCCAGCTCCAATATGGTTTTACCGAGTCTTTTACCAACGGCCTCGCCTACTTTCTTTCCCATTCGGATAGAACCCGTGGCTGAAATCAAGGAGACTCGCTTGTCATTCGTCATTAATTCACCAATGGTGTAGTCTCCTACCACAAGTCCATTTACTCCTTCAGGAATATCGTTGGCTTTAAAAACATCGGCTACAATATTCATGCAGGCCACGGCACACAGCGGAACCTTTTCTGATGGTTTCCAAACACACACATCACCACAAACCCAGGCTAGCATACTGTTCCAAGCCCACACGGCCACTGGAAAATTGAAGGCTGATATGATCCCCACAATACCAAGCGGATGGTATTGCTCATACATGCGGTGCATTGGACGCTCGCTATGCATTGTCAATCCATGTAATTGTCGTGAAAGACCAACAGCAAAGTCGCATATGTCAATCATTTCTTGGACCTCACCCAAGCCCTCTTGATAGCTTTTGCCCATTTCATAGCTGACGAGTTTTCCGAGAGGCTCTTTTTTTTCACGAAGCGCTTCACCTATTTGCCTGACAACCTCACCGCGCTGTGGGGCTGGCCACATTCGCCATTCGGCAAAGGCACTTTCGGCTTTTTGAATCACCTTTTTATAGTCTCCAGAGCTGCTTCCTTTTACCTCACCAATCTTTTTTCCGTCTGTTGGAGAAAATGATTCAAATAATTGGCCACCAGAGGATAACCAAGTTTGTCCTGTTGAGGTGCCTTCGTTTATTTCATTTACACCGAGTTCTTTCAAAAAGTCTTTCATCGTTCACAAATCTTTGCGCAAAAGTAGAAGTGTGATCCGGTGCTCAGAGATTTCGTTACACTAGTTTTACTTAGTTATTAAGCATACAATATGAAAACGCCATTCTTGTTTCTTTTATCAATTCTTGCCATAGGAGCAAATGCACAAATCACATACAACGGCACCACAATGGCTGGACTCGGAGATACAGTTTTTCTTGCGCAAGACACCTCTCACGCTTCCAGTTTAGATATAGGTGATGCAGCGGGTGATCAAGTTTGGGATTTTACTTCTGTGATGGAAGAAAAACCGGATGGTGCCATTTTGGAGCAGCCCTCGACCGCTCCTTTGTTCAACCTTTTTCCAGACGCGGATTTTGTCGCGAATGACATTTATGAAGATAGCGTCCATTTGTTTTTCAAAAAGACCGCGACTGCGCTTGACATCGTGGGTATTGTAGAATATGATTCGAATGGTAATCCAACGCCAGGAGAACTGAGCGGCACGTGGAGGTTTATGCAGTTTCCGGCTCAATTTGAAACAACATTCTCTTCAGTCGTTTTGAGAGATACCAGCACTTTTGAACTGGGGGTTGATTTTGATAGCATTGGGCCACATCCATTTATTGATTCAATCAGAACGGCTTTCAAATTCTCATTTTATAACGAAATTGATGCTTGGGGAGAAGTTCAATTACCTCAAGGCAGCTTTGATGCTATTCGGCAGAAAACATATTCTGTGTTGGAAACAAAAAGTGATTGCTATTATGCCAGTGCATGGCATGAATTTACTCCGCTTATGTTACTTTTTTTAGATGATGTGCAATATGATACGACTACGGATGCCACTTATCGATGGTGGACAGCTGATGAAAAAGTCAATTTATATGTCTGTCAAATAGAAACCGACACGAACGGTATGCCAGAATCGAGCTTCTCATACACCAAGGAAACCCCAACAGAGCCCGCAGGAATTACATCTACGAAAGTGAGGCGAGTCACGGTGTATCCAAACCCCTCATCAGAGGTGCTTAATGTTAAGTTTTCAGTGCCTACAGTGGCTGTAGCTACTCTGTACGATGTCAACGCACGGGCCGTGCTGTTTCAAGAGCTTGGTGGCTCTGATACTGAGATTCAGATAAGTGAATTGTCAGTTGGAGTTTACATGCTCCAACTCACTGATCAGTCAGGGAAATTGATTGGGCTAAAAAAGGTTCAAGTCAGCCGTTAGTAGTGACAGAGTTAGTGCAACTCAAAATCAAAACTTTGGACTTTTGATGAGTACTTAAGTATTGCTACCCTATTGACGCCTTTATTTTCAAGTCCGATCGGCTTAAGAGTGACCTCAAAACCACCATATTCAAACCCCCATTTTTGTTTGGATTTGGGAACACTACGCGTGTCGATAACAAGAATTTTTGTGTGATATCCTGTATTGGAACACCACAGTTCCAGAACTTCATCAAACGGAAAATATGCTCTAAACCTTCCTGTTTCGTCCGTGGTGACTACGTTCAAAACTTCGCCATTTTCTTTCTTTATCTTAATGCTATGATTTGGTAGAACGGCTCCAGATTCGAGTTTTAAAAACCCATCGAGCAGCAGGTTGTTCGTAGGGGGCTCTTCTTGTGCGAGGAGTGAAAAAGTAACTAGGGAAAGAAAAACTGTCGTAACTAACCTGACTGCTCTCGATAAAAATGAACATCCCTTTGCGGGAAAGGAATACGTACGTTATTCTCCCGAAATTTTTGATCAATCTGGAAGCGCAATTGGCTTCTTACAAATTCAATTTCCCACGTGTTTTCCGCCCAAAAAAGGA
>JALRDM010000242.1 GCA_023262195.1 Salibacteraceae bacterium
CAGCGCTTGAAGAGCTCTCCAAGGTTGAAACATACATTGATCAACTACTTGAGAAGGAATTAATCCCGGCTGAAGTATATGGTAATGTTATGGTTGCAACCACTGAGGCAATTCTTAACGCCATCAACCATGGCAATCAAAATGACCCAGAGAAAACCCTTGACTTTTACGCTGAATTTGATGATAAAACACTGATAATCAAAGTTGTAGATCAAGGAAAGGGCTTTGATCACTCAGCATTACCAGATCCTACAACTGCAGAAAATGTTGAGAATCTCAGTGGTCGAGGAATATTCATCATACACAACTTGGCCGATCAAGTAACCTTCGAGAACCAAGGATCTACTATCATTCTCGAGTTCAGTCTTAACATCAATGAACTGGTTGGGGCTTAATTTTGCCCAATGAACGTGCCTTCGATAAACGTCTTTAATGAAACCATCGCTGCGCCAACTTTAAACACAGAGGCACTTACGCGTGTTGTGAAAACAATGGCAGAGGATTTCCAGAAGCAATTTCAGTCCATCAATTTTATCATACTCAAAACCGAAGAACATACTCAAATGAACGCACAGTATCTTGATCATCATTACGAGACAGATGTCATCACCTTCGATTTGAGTTCAGACCAAGAAGCCATGGGAGAGGTTTACATCAACCTTGATGTGGCTACTGAAAATGCTGTAGAATTTAATGCAACCCCAGAAACCGAACTTCAACGGTTAGCAATTCATGGGGTTTTACACCTCATGGGGTTGGATGATAAAACCACCGAGCAGCAGAATGAAATGCGCGAGAAAGAAGACTTTTATTTAGAAAGTTTCATGTGAAACAGTATGGATAAGTACGATGTAATAGTAGTTGGCGCTGGCCATGCAGGTTGCGAAGCTGCCACGGCAGCAGCAAACATGGGCTCAAAAACCTTGCTCATAACCATGGATATGACCAAGTACGCCCAAATGTCTTGTAACCCCGCAATGGGTGGCGTGGGCAAAGGGCAGATCATACGTGAGATCGATGCGCTTGGTGGTAACTCAGGAATCGTCAGTGATTATAGCGCCATTCAATTTAGAATGCTCAACCGATCTAAAGGGCCTGCGATGTGGAGCCCTAGAACACAAAATGATCGAACAATATTTACCATTAAATGGCGAGAAATAATTGAGCAGACGCCCAATTTACACCTCTGGCAAGATTCTGTCACCCAACTTCTTTTTGATGGAGATTCTATTTCAGGGGTCATGACATCCTTAGGAGTGCAATTCGAATCGCGCACGGTGGTATTGACTGCTGGAACGTTTATGAACGGACTCATTCACGTGGGCGATAAAATGCTTGGTGGTGGTAGGATGGGCGAAAAATCATCCACAGGAATTACAGAAATGCTCCTTGAACGTGGATTTGAAACAGGCCGTATGAAAACAGGAACTCCGCCTAGAATTGATGGCGCTTCTTTGGACTATACAAAAATGGAGGCCCAAGTTGGAGATGAGGTTCCAGAACAATTTTCCTTTCTCAAAAAGGGTGATCTGAAAATTCAACTTAACTGTCACATCACTTACACCAATCCTGCGGTACATCAAATCATTGCGGATAGTATGGCTCATTCGCCATTATTCAATGGTCAGATTGATTCCATCGGGCCTAGGTATTGTCCTTCAGTAGAAGACAAAGTCTATCGATTTGCTGATAAATCACGTCATCAAATATTTGTTGAACCCGAAGGTTGGAACACCAAAGAAGTTTATGTGAATGGATTCTCTACTTCGCTTCCACTCAACATACAATTGAAGGCGATTAAAGAAATTGAAGGTTTCGAAAACGCACGAATATTCCGCCCAGGCTATGCCATTGAATATGATTTTTTCACGCCCACACAGTTAAAGCTGAGTTTGGAAACCAAGTTGGTGAATGGGCTCTTTTTCGCGGGACAGATAAATGGAACTACTGGGTATGAAGAAGCTGCTGCTCA
>JALRDM010000162.1 GCA_023262195.1 Salibacteraceae bacterium
TGATATTAGCCATTTAAAGACTCTATTTTTTTCATTTTACAGCAAAAAAAAAGCCCCATTCTGACGAACGGGGCCCTGTTTCATTAGTAGATATACTAGTGCGTTTTAACCACACTGTAAGAGAACGATTGATCTTTTTCAGAGTCAGCAAGGCGAATAATGTAATTGCCTGCAGCCTGTGTTGTAAAATCAACGGTAATCTTATTGTCGATTGAAGTGTTTCCATCCTGACTCCAGATGAGTCGACCCGACATATCATACATCGTTATCTGCTCAAAGTCTGAAAGAGACTTTGATTCGATAGTGATAAAATCTGCCGTTGGGTTTGGATACAACCTCAATTCTAATTCCTCGGGGATTTCGTCAATGGCTGTGGGTGTCAAATACGCTTGGTGGGATCCTTGTGTAAGGCCACCATCACCGGTAACAGTCGATGCTACGACCATTTCTCCGACTGTATAATACATTGCTCCTCCACCACTTTCGACTTCCGCCCCTGCGCTAGCTATTACTTCTTGCGCATGGACGGTTCCACCCAAGACAAAAAGAAACGAGAATAGCGCTGAAACTTTATTCATTTTCATAATAGTTAGTTATTAGTTGTTTTCGAGCACTTCGATGCGCGCTTCCAGCACTTCGATGATTTCTTGCTGCTCTTGAATACCCTTAATGAGTACTGGGATTAAAGCTTGATAGTTTACCGCTTTAAACTCAACTTCTTCACCAGCTTCTACCATGGCTTCACTCACCAGCTCATCATTTTCATCATACTCCGCAGGAGCAACAACAGTATATTCAAGCCCTTGCTCAGTAGCATGTGATTCTGGCATTACCATTTTTTGCTCTTTAGCCATACGAATCAAATTTGGGAATACCTCTTCTAATTCTTGTGCAATAAGCCCTAATTGTTCTTCTTCGGGCAGACCCATGGTCGGGTATCGATCCACATCAAAATCATACACTCGTGGTTGTAGTTTCATTATATCATTTATAGCCCCATCATAATTTCTGATATTCTTTTTCAGTTTACGGTCAGAACTTGAATAGCCGCTTGTAGAATAGGTAACACCCGATGAATAAGTAGCCCAATTACCATAATATCCTCCAATCGCGCGATTATATGAGCCGTACGCATAGTCGTAGTAGGATTTTCCAGCATATCCAAGATTATAGGACCCATATGCCTGACCGTAACTGGTACCCGAGATGAGTCCGTAGTTATAAGAGCCATATGCGGTGTACCCTGATGAGTTATGATATGAGCGTGCATAGTTGTACGAACCGTATGCACCTCCTCCTAACAAATTCTTCTGCTCCTTTTGGCCGCATCTACCATTTGGTGGCTAACTAAGACTTTGCATCTATGATTTTTGTCCACTTGAAATACCTAAAAAGCCACAGTAAGGATTAAGGGGTGCGCAAAATGCTTCTAGTTCCCATCAATCAGCGTATCGTCTATGTGTCGTGGATAAGTATTGTCAGACCTGTTCACATCCGCCATCATCAACTTTGGATCAATGGATATAGACTCAATAGCCTCGATGGGGCTGTCAACGATCATTTCATAATACGGATAGGTCCAAACCCACGGCTTCATAGCGGCAGAGCCTTCCAGCGCTTTGTGTCCTAACATTTTTTGGAGTGGTATGTGGTAGTCCTTTCTTCCTTTTGAACTTTCTACTCTAATATCAAGTGGCATGGGCAACTCTCCAACTCTTTCAAATATGACCTTTGTTTGATTTCCATCAGGCACCATTTGAACTATTCGATAATCAATTTGCTTGCTTGTACCAATCCAAGACTCAAAATACCAATCGAGCTCTATTCCACTTTGCAGTTCCATTACCCGCTTAAAGTCTTTGGGGGTAGGGTGCTTAAATTTCCAAGTGTCAAAATAAGTCTTCATCCCAGTTTGAAACACATCATCGCCAACTATGTATCTCAGTTGATTCAAGAAAACACAACCCTTTGAGTATGAAGCAACACCGTATCCAGCGTTATTATGATAATGATCGGCATGGGTAGTGAGTGGCTCCTCATCATTACCGTTTACATAGCGTATGTAGCTGCTGTAGCTTCGAGTGTGTGGGTTATAGTTTCCTCGCTCGCGCAGCGAATCAAGCACAATATTTTGAGCATAGGTGGTAAACCCTTCATCCATCCAAGGATACTTCAGTTCATGGGTTGCAAGAACACCATAATACCAATTGTGAATGGCTTCATGAACGGTAACACTTACCAATCCACCAAACGAGCCTGTACCTGATATCATTGTACAAAGCGGATATTCCATGCCGCCATCACCGCCTTGTATTACACTAAATGATTCGTAAGGATATCGGCCAAAGTCTTCGTTCATTATTTCAAACATCTTGACTGCTTGGTCTTCCAAATCGGTCCAATTATCAGCGATTGCTGTATCGTTTAGGTAGTAGAAATATAGCATGAGATCATCATCTACTCTTTTCATTTTATGCACAAAATCTGGATCGGCCGCCCAAGCAAAATCGTGCACATTGTCTACCTTAGATTGCCAAAGTGTTTTTCCATTTTCTTGGATTTTATCAAACTCGCCTGTGCCACCAACCACAAACTCATCTGCTATGTTGATGGTGACATCAAACGAGCCAAACACTCCATGAAACTCTCGCCCCACATACGGATCTGTGTGCCAGCCATCACCATCATATTCAGCCATCTTCGGGTACCATTGGGTCATGGTGTAATCAACTCCTTCGGCATTATTCCTACCACTGCGTCTAATCTGCACAGGTACTTGGCTTTCAAACTTCATATCAAACTTGGCCGATTTGCCTGGAGCAATAGGCTTCGCCAACTCAACAATTAACAACGTGCCTTGCACCTCGTATGTCACCGACTTTCCATCTTGCTTCAACGAGTTGATTTTATGATAACCAATCTCTTCTTCCGTCAATTCGGCAATTCTATCTCGAATTCTACGATCTGGATCGGCAATCGTTCGCGAGCGCACATCCATGGCACTGCCGGGTTGAAAGGCATTAAAATAGAGATGATAATAAACCTGAGTAAGTGTATGTGGTGAATTATTGGTGTAAACCAACGATTGCTCTCCAACAAATTGGTGCTTGGTGTGATCAAAGTCTATGCGCATGGTATAATCCACATGCTGCTGCCAATAATTGTCATTGGCAAAACCCTCCTGCACCCCTAGGTAGAGCAATAATGCCAACAAAAAATACTTCTTCATAGAATCAAAGAAATTGAGCTTTATCTAACTTTAACCATTCTAGTGTCGAATTGTGAAAAATGTCTTCTTTGGTTTGACTATCAAAGTTCCCTTTTTCAATAAACTCACCAATCGTCAAGTCGCCCAACGGAAATGGATAGTCGGAGCCAAGACAAACTTTCTTAGACCCAACATGATCGATGATGTATTGCAGCGCTTTTTCGTCATGCGTAATGCAGTCAACCCAAAACTTTCCTAGATACTCTCTTGGGTTGACCCCATTATCAACCGCCACTAAATCTGGTCGGCAATTAAACCCATGCTCAATTCTGCCGATGGTGCCAATAAAAGCGCCTCCTGCATGCGAATAGCAAACACGAAGCTTTGGCAATCGCTCGTGAACTCCCCCAAAAATCAATGAACATGCCGCTCTAGAGGTTTCGGCAGGCATACCGACCAGCCAGGGTAGCCAATACTTTTTCATGCTTGCCATTCCCATCATCTCCCATGGATGAATCATCACCGCCATATCGAGGCGCTCACAGGCTTGAAATATCGGGTAAAACTCTTCTTCGCTCAGGTTCTTATCATTGATGTTGCTCCCAATTTGAACCCCAACCATTCCGGCTGCTTTGATTCGCTCCAATTCTTTGATGGCTAGATCAGCATCCTGCATTGGAATAGTACCCAAGCCCACATAGTTCTTTGGATATCGTTTACACAAGTCAATGATGTGATCATTCAAAAATTCCGAAAGCTCGAGGCAATCCTTTGGTTTGGCCCAGTAGCTAAACATTACTGGAATGGTACATACCACTTGAACTTGAGTGCCATGTGTTTGGTATTCGGCTTTACGCATTTCTTCATCCCAGCAATTGGGTTGGATGGTTCTGAAGAACTCTTTGCCTTTGATCATATCCGCAGCGCCATCTTCTCGCGCTTGCAGATATATAAAGTCTCCATATCCAAACTTTTCTGCAAATCTGGGCAGTGATTTTGGTAGAATATGCGTGTGCATATCAATCTTAAACATGGGCAAAATTTTGGGTGAATATAAAGTTTAGAATATATAAGGGGACGGCATGACCAAGTCCCCCGTCCGACTATTTTTACCCTGCTATGGCTAAGTTTAACCCCCCTTACTCACCTTGATTTTGGTTTCTATAGTTCTGGTTGGAAAAGGTCAAGTGTACAGCATTAAGGGGGCTGAATTTGTAACCCCTAGTCAGACCCTCGAATTAATGCGCAGTTCCGATAGTCAAGGGCGCTGCTGCATTCAGCAAACAACGTTTATAATGGCAAAAACGCGGGTGTGATAAACCACACCCGCGCTGATATTCAATTTTTCTAATATGTAACTTACCTGATATAAACCTTTTCGGTGTATTCGTTTGTCAAAGATCTAACACGTATGATATAGACTCCAGCGGTCAAACTCTCTGTAGGTATTGTCACTTGGTTCTTTTGGGGATTTGTGGAAAGCACTTGCGTTCCTAGAATGTTGAACATAGATACATCTTGAATCATTGATCCAACTCGAACCTCCAATCCATTGTTTGATACAAAGACCTGCACCTCTTCATTCTCAAGCTCGTTAACAGATGCTGGCGGCCAAGGATCACCAGCAAAAGCAGAATCTACAGTAACCGTGATTGAAACTTGATTTCTACAGGAGCTAGAATCTGAACCCGTGATGGTAATCACATTCGGCCCCGGAGTATTTGGAGATACATTCTGAACGTTTGATGTTGTTGTTAAAGTAGCGCCCGGTAGTTCCCATACATAGCTGAGGCAAGATGGACACGTTACTGTGATGGTGGTTGTTTCATCCAACTTTAAATTTCCTGTGGCAGATTGTGAAACCGACATATCTGGTGCATCAAGCACATTCACTGTAAATGAAGAGTCAGACTTACACCCGCGAGCCGTAGCAGTAACAGTAAATACTGTAGTCACTGTTGGTCCTGCCATCACTGTTTCTCCTTCAGTTGAACCTAGCAATGCTGCTGGCCCCCATTCGTATCGTGTGATGTTACCTAGAATTTGGTCTGCGTCCAGTTCTGTAGAGTCGCCAGGACATATGAAGTCTGGACTCACATCTACATCAAATTTTGGATCAATCGTGCCCACAAAAACGGTACGTGTAGCTGAAGCCTCACACCCAAAGTCATTGGTAACCGTGGCCGTATATATCTTATTCGAATCTGGTGTCGCCACTACCTCACTACCCATTAGGGTATCTAAAGAAGCGTCTGCCATCCAAGTAATAAAATCAAGTGTAGCCGTATCGGTTACTACGGTAAGTGTTGCGCTGTTTCCAATGCAAACAAAGTTGTTGTCAATCTCAGCCGTGCTATTAATCACTAAGGACGGTAATGAATTAATTGTGATCTCGATCACCAATGTATCTCGATCACCAGAGGTGGTGTCTAATCCATCAATTGAAATAAATGCAGTCCCAGGGGTGGGAGTTACCGTAGCGTTCCCTAAGGAGTCATGATCTATCGTTAAGGAGGTAGATGTGTACCAAACGGAATCAACACCTGATACGCTAAACGTGTAATTATTGGCCATGCATGCTGAAACGGTAAGTGTGTCCTGTCCACATTCAAAAGACTCTATGAACGCACTACTCGTCACAGAAAAGAGGTTACCTGAGGTAAACTCTACTGTAGAATTAACAGTATCCATAGGAGCTGCAACACCAACCGTGTCCCATCCAATGATTCTTACCATATATACACCCTCTGATCCGGTGGCGTAATTGGCCTCACCAAGGTTTGTAGCTAAAGTGGCCGTACCACTCCATGTAATGGAATCATAGCCTGTGGCTGTAAACCAAACCGTGTCGATTTCACAAACTACAGTATCTGTGTTAGTAACAATAAGTTGCGCTTGACTGCCCGCTGAAAAAAGCAAGAACATTAAAAGGTAGCCAATTCTCTTCATAGTTAGATTTTTGTGTAAGATCGCAAATCTACCTGATATACCCATATACACCGCAACCATTTACGAATTGATGCCCGAACACACTCAAAAAATTGACCCATTATCGGATGAGTTTTTTATGAAAGCCGCTTTAGATCAAGCAATCGAGGCTTATGAAAAGGGAGAGGTGCCGGTGGGCGCTGTAATTGTGTCGAAGGGCAGAATAATTGCTCGAGCACACAATCAAACCGAGCAATTAACGGATGTTACTGCCCATGCAGAAATGCTTGCCATGACCTCGGCCTTCAATTTCCTAGGTGGTAAATATCTCGATAAATGCAAGCTATACGTAACGCTAGAGCCATGTGGTATGTGCGCTGGCGCTGCTATGTGGGCGCAATTGGGTGAGCTTATTTTTGCTGCCTCTGATGATAGGCGTGGTTATCGGTCGATAAATCCCAAAATGATTCACCCACGAACACAAGTGACACATGGAGTGTTACAAGATGAATGTCGCGCCTTGATACAACAATTCTTTAGAGAAAAGCGCTAGGCCGATCCTTTCACCAATCGTTAAATTCGCAAAAAATTCGAATATGTATCCAGAAGAAATTGTGGCCCCAATGAAATCAGAGCTCACCGAAGTAGGTTTTGATGAATTAACCTCTGAGGCCGATGTTGATAATCTAATGAATAATATGTCTGGCACTGCCTTGGTAATGGTCAACAGCGTATGTGGATGTGCAGCAGCTAATGCGCGCCCAGCGGTAAAAATGGCCATCAACCACAGCAAAAAGCCATCTAAGCTGGCTACTGTGTTTGCTGGAGTTGATGCAGAAGCTACCGCAAAGGCTCGTCAGTACTTTCTTCCATATCCACCCTCATCTCCCAGCATCGCGCTTATGAAAGATGGGAAGTTGGTGCACTTCATTGAAAGACATCATATTGAAGGAAGACCAGCTGAATTAATTGCTGAAAACCTAACAGCCGCCTTTGATGAGCACTGTTAAAGTGGTTAGATACTATTTCTGAAATTTCTAAAGGCGAGGAAATCCTCGCCTTTTTATTTGTCCAAAACTTTAGGCACTTTGAAATAATCCGAGTCTTTGGATGGTGCGTTTTTTAACGCTTCTTTTTGTGAGAGTTCGTCTTCAATTTCATCCGGGCGAAGCTTCAGGTGCTCCCGTGTCATGTAGATTAACGGTTCCACCCCCTCTGTATCCAATTCGTTGAGCTTGTCAACGAATGAAAGCATACGCGATAGGTCCTCCTTGATCTCATTACGGTCTTCTCCTTCAAACTTAAGACGACTCAAATCCGCTAATTTGTCGATCACTTCATCATTAATATCCATATCGCTCTCTCAGTGGTTTTTCAATGGTTTCAAATATATCCAGTTTGTACTGCACTTCGCCTTTCTCAGCATACTCTGATGGGAAAACAGGTGCATGAATAATAACATCACTAAATCCAGGGCCGCCAAGGTTTTTTAGGACTGGGCCCGCCTCTAGTCTTCGCCAATTATTAAGGAAGGTTACTGGTACGATGGGAATGTTCTCTTCTAAAGATAACCGGAATGCTCCATTCTTGAATGCTCGCATTTTCGGGGCGGTAGGAGGAATGGTTCCTTCAGGAAAAATCACAATGTTGTGCCCTTTCTTCACCTCATCTCTTACCTTGAGTAAGGCTCGATGCGCTTCTCTTTTACTTTGTCTATGTACTGCAATGTTCATCCCACTTGAAAAGAAAATGTGGAAGAGCGGCCAGTTTAAAATCTCCACTTTACCCATGAACAAGAAATAGCGACTAAAAACTCTATACATGGTGATGATATCCAAGTAAGACCCATGATTAGGGCATATAATAAAGGGCCCATCAGGAAGGCTCGCCTCCTTTTTTACGCGAACGAAAATTCCGCAGAAGGCCGTTAGGGTTAACGACCATAATCGCATAAGATGAAAGGCTCTATAAAACCTAGATTGCTTTCGAAGTAAGAAAGCAAACAATGGATAAGAAACTACCATGGAAAGGGCGAACACTATAAACAGCCCCCCCTTCCAC
The DNA here is from genome assembly GCA_023262195.1 of Salibacteraceae bacterium. GTDB lineage: Bacteria > Bacteroidota > Bacteroidia > Flavobacteriales_G > Salibacteraceae > SHAN690. Next base: position 8,198 of record JALRDM010000162.1, read on the forward strand.
AACACACGAAGCGGCTGTAAGAGCAGGTTCATGATGCAAATGTACACGCTTGTTTCATCGTAAAGTCATTTCAAATAGCTTTTGCACCTTCCGAATTTGCAGTAGGTTTGACCACAAATTTGTTAGACGTATGGCACGCATACTTACGGGAATACAAGCAACTGGAACTCCGCACCTTGGCAATATACTCGGTGCTATAAAACCCGGTATTGAATTGGCTAACTCAGCCGACAATGACGCCTTTCTTTTTATTGCCGATATGCATTCGCTTACTGCAATTAAGAATGCGGATGAGATTAGAGAAAACGCCTATAGCGTAGCTGCTTCATGGTTGGCTTTTGGCTTGGATACAGACAAACACACTTTTTACAGACAAAGCGATGTGCCCGAAGTGACGGAACTCATGTGGTATTTGAATTGCTACACCCCATTTCCAATGCTGGCCAATGCGCATTCCTTCAAGGACAAATCCGAAAATGTGGCTGTGGTTAATGCAGGCTTGTTCACGTATCCTGTGCTTATGGCTGCAGATATCTTGCTTTATGACGCCAATCTAGTTCCGGTAGGAAAGGACCAAAAGCAACACCTTGAAATGACCCGAGATATGGCGGGAACCATCAATCACCAGCACGGTGAGATCTTTGTGCTGCCTGAAGCCTATCACGACCAACGAGTTATGATTGTGCCGGGAACAGATGGCAGAAAAATGAGTAAGAGCTACAACAATTTCATTAATGTATTTCTCGAAGGCAAGGCTTTGAAAAAACAGGTAATGAATATTGTAACGGACAGCACGCCTTTAGAGGAGCCAAAAAATCCAGATACGTGCAACGCATTTGCTATATATAATCTGATAGCGGATGAAGCTCAAGTCGAAGCAATGCGCCAGAATTACCTCAATGGTGGATTTGGCTATGGTCATGCTAAAATGGCCATTCTCGAAACCATCAATGAAACATATGCTGAGCCACGTTCAGAATATCATAAGTGGATGAATGATAAAGGTGCGCTCGATGCAGAACTTCAGAAAGGCGCTGAAAAAGCGAGAGCTGTGGCCAGTGAAACGCTCGCAAGAGTGCGAAAAGCATTGGGATACTAATTTGCCTTGCGCTTGGAGTATTTGTCTCGCAACTCCATTTGGTGATTCCAGAGGTAAACGCGTTTGCCGTTTACAAAGGCAGCCGATACATCATTTGATTTTATATCCAACGCATCACCCTCGGAAATAAAGAATGTTGCTCTCTTCCCTGACTCTATGGTGCCATAATCCTTTTCGATTCCCATTAATTTGGCTGGAGTCAATGTAAGTGACTCAATGGCCTTCTCATAAGGCAAGCCATAATAGACTGCCGTACCCACTTGAAATGGAAGGTTGCGGCTAATCATAGCCTCCATATCACCGCTTGTTGCAAAGGCAACATTGACACCCTTTGCAACAAGATCGGCAGCAAGCCGAAATGGTTGGTCAAGCATATCTCCACTGTGCGAGGGAAGTTTGTGAACGCGGTCAATAATAACGGGAATACCATTTTCTACCAATTCAGTCGTGACCAGGTGCGCCTCTGAACCCCCAACAATAGCCATCTTCTTCACGCCAGATGCACGATAAAACTGGATGGCGTCAAGAATATCTTTAGCCCAATTTGCCCGAATGTAGAGCCGCTTTTCACCTGTAAACAAAGGCGCCATAGCCTCTAACTTTAAGTTTCTGTAGGATCTGATTGAATCACTTGCAAAAACCTGAGCCTCTGCGAAGAACTCTTGAATGGCGTCTTGTCCATCGGCATATTTTTTATTCTTCTTAGCTGAGCCCGGCTCTGCCCACCATCCCTGATAGCCGTATCTGCTTGGCCAGTTTAGATATATACCATCTTCAGTAATCTCGGCTTCTTTCCAATTCGATCCGTTTAAGTGCACAACGGCTGAACTTCCTGACAGCATACCCCCAACGGGTGCCAACTGAGCCATCAGAACGCCATTCGTTCTTACCGTACTTACCACCTTAGATTCTGCGTTGAATGCTGGTAGAGCGCGAATATTTGGGTTGATATCTCCAGTCTCTCGATAATCGTGTGTGGCTCTCACTGCACCAATTTCTGTAAGGCCAAGCCTACTGTCCATCACAATGAACCCTGGATAGATGTGTTTGCCTTCGGCATCGATAATGCTATCATAATCCAACACATTGACACGCGTATTATTACCGTCCGCAAGCATGGTTATTTCATCTCCTTGAAACGCGAGTAAGGCATTTTCGATCTTCTGTCCATTACCAACGTGTGCAGTTGCATATCGGATTAGAATTTTTTGGTCACCATTTCCCGACTGTTGTGCAATAACACCAACATGCATCATCAATGCGATTGCCAATTGTATTTGCTTAAATCGCATCACTAGTTTAAATCATCTTCAAGTTCAGTATCGCAATGGTAATGCTCTTCCGTTTTGGCGCTTGGCCTCTTCTTGGGTCCAGAGCCTTTAATCATCTTTTGCTCGATGCGTGCACGCTCTTTTTGATCGCGTTGCCATCGTGATTCACTCTCCTTCGAGTCGTAATAAAGTACCCCTTCAATAAAGGTCTTCTCCGCTTTAGCATAAACTGACAATGGGTTTTCAGACCAAAGCACCAAATCGGCATCCTTACCTACTTCTATGCTTCCAACTCTATCATCTAGGTGCAACATTTTGGCTGGATTAATCGTCACCAAGTTTAGCGCTGCTTCTTCATCTAGCCCACCGTATTTAATGGCTTTTGCTGCTTCTTGATTGAGCCTTCGTCCCATCTCTGCGTCATCGGAATTAATTGCAGTGTTTACACCAGCCTTGTGAAGCATCGCTGCATTGTATGGTATGGCATCGTTCACCTCATATTTATATGCCCACCAATCCGAAAATGTGCTGGCACTGGCTCCATGTTTTGCAAGTTCATCGCGCACTTTATAGCCCTCTAGAATATGGGTAAATGTGTTGACCTTAAACCCCAGACTATCGGCCAAGTTCATCAACATGAGAATCTCTGATTGAACATAGCTGTGACAAGAAATATGTCTCTCCCCATTCGCGATTTCTCTAATTGCATCCAACTCTAAATCACGTCTTAAGGGAAGCCCACGTTCATTATCCGCCAGATCATACGATTCGGCTCTCACAAAAGCATCCATCATGGACTGCTCCACACCCATGCGCGTAAGCGGAAATCGATTACCGTGGTCTCTTCGATTAGAACGTTTCACGTTTTCACCCAGCGCGAACTTGATAAACTTTGGGCTATTTTCATACAGCATTTCGCTGGCGGAAGCGCCCCACTTAAACTTAACTATTGCGCTTTGACCTCCAATGGGATTAGCGCTGCCATGAAGCAATTGGGCACTTGTCACCCCTCCGGCCAATTGGCGGTAGATGTTTATGTTCCAGGGGTCTATGGCATCACTCATTCTCACTTCTGCCGAAGACGCCTGTGCCCACTCATTGACCCCACCGCGCAAAGCAATGTGACTGTGTTCATCTACTAAACCTGGGGTTAGGTGTTTGCCTTTAGCATCCACCCTTTTTACATCGGTAGGAAATAACTGATCTACTCCAATTGATTTGATTTTTCCATCAACCACATATACGTCTGCTCGTTTCAAGATACCCGTATCGGCACAGGTCCAAACCACGGCATTGGTGATGACAAACGTGTTGGTCATATCAAGACTATCCCAGCCATACGCCATATTTGGGTACTGAAGTTTGGGAATAATTGTATCAACCTTGGAAGACAACTCTGTTTTCGTTTCAGGCTCATATTTTCTATCACGTATTGCTGCCCACTTCACCCATTCACCGTCATGATTCAGCCCTTGGCCGTCCCATACTCCCTCATTAAACGTGATCTTACCAGTTAACCGATACAACACTTTGTTTGACTCTTTCTCTTTTAGGACAATGGCAATCAAATCCTCTTGCCGATCAATCGAAACGTCAATTTTGGGATCGAGATCATTGCTCTCTGCTTTTGCTTTAACCTTCTTTTCGGACACGTCTTCAATGGTCACTTGAATGTTCTTTTCATCCACCACTAGATTGTACTGACCCAGAAACTTCTCAAATACAGGCTCAGATTTATAGACCTTTTTGCCTAAAGTCCAATGTTCGGTAATGTCAAAATTCTTTGAGCCCAACGTATCATTTGAAATGAAAAAGTTGGCCTTTTTCCGTGGTTCTAAGGTGCCATAAGACTCAGACACCCCGAGCATTTCAGCAGGGGTTTCTGTTAAAGATCGCAGCGCATCATTTTGGGACAACCCATAGTTCATAGAACGCATCAGGTTTTTTTGAAATGTTTTTCCGGAAACCGTGTCCCTAGAGATAGCCACCGAAAATCCCTTTTGCATTAGATCGATTGGATTCCTTGGTGCGTTTTCCCAATGTTTAAGTTCTGCGAGCGACACCATTCGAGATAAATATGGATCACTCACATCATATGCCTTGGGGTAATTAAGTGGCAAAATGAATGATGTTCCGCTGGGGATTTCATCTTGAATCAAATATTCCTTCCCAGCGCCCACGATGGTCATAGGCATTCCAAATTCATTGGTCAATTCAAGCACGTTTCTGCAACTGAGAGAGTTGCTTACCTGAAATATCTTAGGCTTTTCACTCCATTCGGCCATTGCCTTGAGTGATGGATTTGTTTCCATCTCGTTTCCACCGCTTTGATGCCATTGTGCATCATACATTGTTTGGCGAAACAAAGCTATTGCTCCAACAAGAGAAGAAGGATAATCTTGATCACTGCTTCCTTTTGAAAAACTAAAATGATCGGCACATTCATCGTCAACAATAGCTTCGTTTGCTTTGTGCTCTCCAAGCACAAAGACCTGTGACGTGCCACGCATAATGCCATCGCGATGGTGCTCATTGACCAGCCCAAAGCCAGAGGATAACCAATCTTCACTCTTTTTTGAATCCAATGGAAATGCCTGATTGAACTTTCGCTCAGGCCTAATTGCTTTATTCCAATTGCTCACTTCGTCAGCGCCTCCCTTATCAGCCTTTTTCAGTGCATTGAGCTGCTTTTTTGAAAGTGCATTTATCCCGCCATAAGCATCAATGAATGATGGGTAAATGTATTTACCTGCACAATCAATAATTACAGCGTTGGGTGGACTTGCGCTTTGTGATACACTCACTACTTCACCATATTGCACCACCATCGTAGCGTTGGTCATGCGCTGATCAGACGAAACGAATATGGTGGCATTAGTAAAAGCATAAACGGTGTGTCGCTCGTCTTCCACACCATTTCTGGGAAATGTTTCCTGACCCTGTCCAAGTTGTGTAAAGCAAGAAATTAATAACCCAACTACCAGTGCGCGCATATGGATCAAAAATAATCGCGCCTATTTCGTGTGAATAAGAATCAAATACGGGTTAACCACAGAGAATGGTTAATACAAACCTTCCCCTTGTTTGTGGGTTTTAATATTC
>JALRDM010000382.1 GCA_023262195.1 Salibacteraceae bacterium
CGATTCGAAAATAATCCCTTCTTACCACAGTTTTATGCTGACAAGGAGCGGTATGCCCTGCAGGTAGAATTGTTTTTTCTTGCCGACCGCTACCAGCAGCTTTCAAAGGAGCTTTTGGGTGACATCTTCCAAGAATACACCGTTTATGACTATCACTTCGCCAAGAGCGCCATATTCAGTTCACTAAACCTAGCCAATCACGAACTGGATCTTTTTCGAAATCTATATTCCGTCATGGAACGCTTTATTCCAAAGCCAGATATTCTGATTTACATACATCATGGCTTGGAACGCCTTTCCAACCATATCGATCAGCGCGGGAGAGGTATTGAAGACAATATCCCAAAACCATATTTAGAACAAATCCATTTAAACTATATGCGCCATTTCAAGGAGCAGCGTCATTTTCCAATAATTGTCCTTGATTTCGAATATAGTCAAGCGCACAGCGCGGATGATGTATTGGTTCAGGTCAAGAGTGTATTACAAAACAATTGGCCAAATGGAATGTCAATTTTATCATGCTAACCATAAATTTCAAACAGGTGTTTAAATAGTCAATCGTTTATAAACATTGATTAATATTGCACTTTAAAAGTATTCCTAAAACGAAACCTTTTTCTAAACGAAAAACAATAGAAATGAGATCAACCTACTCAGCACTAGCGATATTGACCACAGTATTACTAATCGCTTCCGGATGTAATCCGCTGAAAAAGATGAACAAAAAACATGGTATGGTAAACTATACCATGACTCCAGACCCACTTGAAGTACATGGTGATTCAGTAGCCATAAGCGTAAGCGGTCGATACCCAGCTAAATTCTTTCACAAGAAAGCAGTAGCTAACGTAAAGCCTGTGATGAGAGACGTAGAATCTGGCAACATCGTTAAAGAATTCGAAACCATCAAATTGGTTGGCGAAAAAGCTACTGGCGAAGGAACTAAAATCATGAAATCTACTGGAGGAAGCTTCAGCGTGGATAATGTAGTTGCTTATGAGTCTTCTATGGAGAATGTTGTTCTTGAAATCTTGGTAGATGCAGGGGTTAAGGCTAAGACCATGACTTTTGATCCTGTGCCATTTGGCAAAGGAACTGTGACAACGCCATTAATGGTTGAATCTGATGAAATGCCAATTTTAGGTGCAGACAAGTTTACCAAAGTCAGCCCAAGATCAATCACCGGTGAAATCAACTACGCCATTCAGTCAAGTGTGGTGCGCCCAGCAGAATTGAAAGACGAGGATATGATGGCCATTGAGGCATTTCTCGATAAAGGAATCACTTACGAATACACTTGGAAGTCTGTGAGCATCACATCTTATGCTTCTCCTGACGGTGAAACTAGCCTGAATGAAAATTTAGCCGGTGACCGTGCCAACACGGCTGAGAAAGCAATAATGAGAAAGTTTAGCGCTAAGAAAATTGACGCTGGAAAAGAAGGAAGTATGTACAATAAGACTCCAAAAGGAGAAGACTGGGATGGTTTCAAAACCAAGCTTCAGGCTAGTAACATTGAAGATAAGGATATGATTATCCGAGTTCTTGGAATGTACAACGATGATGCTAAGCGAGAAGAAGAAATCAAGAACATGGCTCAGACTTACACCATTCTTGCTGAAGAAATTCTTCCTCCACTTAGAAGATCTGTGATCACCATCAATGCCGAAGAAGAGGCAAAGACGGATGATGAGTTGAAGAAGCTTGTAAAAGAGAACCCATCAGAGCTTACGAGCGAAGAAATTCTCTACACGGCTACTCTTTATAATGATCTTAACCAAAAACTTGAAGTTTACAAAACTGAGCAGGCTACGCATCCTGAGGATTGGAGAGGTCACAACAATGTTGGTTGGGTATATGTACAGCAAAACAAGATCGAAGCAGCCAAGGCTGAATTTGAAAAGGCAAATAAGGCAAGTGCAAATGAGAAGGTAGTGATGAACAATATGGGAGTTGTGACTCGCATGATGGGAGATCGCGAAGCGGCCATGGGTTACTATGAAAAAGCAAAAGGTGCAGGCAAAGAAGTGAATTACAACATCGGAATTTTAAACATCATGGATGGAGACTATGAAGATGCAGTAAGCAACATGTCTGGCATGAATACTTTTAATGCAGCACTTGCTCAAATGTTGAATGGTAATACAGACGGTGCGATCAATACCATCGAAGCTTCAGACGCTAAAGCAAGTGCAGAAGCGTATTACCTAAAAGCCATCGTTGGTGCAAGAACAAGCAATAAGGAAATGTTGCTTCAAAATTTGAAAGCAGCGATTGAGAAGGATAGCAATCTTCAAGCGAAAGCAAAGAAAGATGCTGAATTCTTAGAGTTCAGAGAAGATGAGGCCGTTTCAAGCCTTTGGAAGTAAAAAGACTCACTTAACATAAGCAAGTCCCGACCAGCTTTGGTCGGGACTTTTTTTTGCCGCATTCTCAATGTATCCGAACGCAGGTGCTTATTCTTTTATATTTGTTTTTTACGAAAAGTTCAAATCCTGATCATGAAAAAAATCATACTTCTATCAGCCACAGTTTTGTCAACATTTGGTTTCATGTCCTGTGAACGTTGTGCGACCTGCACCACTTTTGAAGATGACCCAAATGCCATTCAAGACGAGCGCACCACTGAAATTTGTGGTCGTGGAAGACAGTACACTGATCAGGTTACAATCTATGAACGTACCAACTGGGAGTGTACTGAAAACTAGTCCGAGCGTAAAGCCTTATAAGCTTCCCAGATAACTACCCCAGCGGCAACGGTTACGTTGATACTATGTTTTGCACCCGTTTGTGGGATCTCAGCAACTACATCCGATACATTAACTATTTCCTGGTCAACTCCGGTTACCTCATTTCCGAGAATTAGGCATACACCTGCGTACTCATTGTACTGAATGTTTTCGGGATGTATTGATTTTTCAGCTTGTTCTATTGCACAAATGAGATAACCTCTTTCTCGTAGCCTATTCAGTTCACTTTTGATGTCTTGCACACTCCTCCACGGTACCGATTCAGTAG
>JALRDM010000387.1 GCA_023262195.1 Salibacteraceae bacterium
ACCGTAACGATACCCTAGCTTACGATTTAGCAAAGGCCATTAAAATAGATTTCACTGCAAACAATCGAGCTTTGATAAGGGAGTTTGAGGGAGAACGCATCGCCAACGCTGATGAAGACCTTTCAGAAATTGAAGATCCAGAAGGTGATGGTCTTGGTGGCTACATTGTAAATCCAGTCACTGGCCAGCGTGAATATAGCTATGACTTACACCGTGACTCACTTAGGTCAAGCTTAAGGAATTTTGGACTCACAACTAATTATAATCACAGCACAAGTGTTTCATACAATGTTCCACTCAATAAGATTCCTCTTTTGGATTGGACAAGCCTCACTGCGAGATATACAGGTACATACGACTGGCAACGCGGTCCTTTAGTTGAGGCAGGGGTTGAAGACACTTTAGGGCACACTGTGTCTAATGGTCAACAAATCCAATTGAACGCATCTTTAAACATGCTAAGTCTTTATAACAAAGTACCATATCTGCGAGATATCAATCGTGGAAAAAGCTCCAGAAGTAGAGAGCGCACACTCAAGTCAAATAAAAAGGAAAACTCTACTATATCAAATAAAGAAGAGGAAGAAGAGGATAAGAAAAAGCGTGAATTGAAGCTAGTGAAAGGTGCACTTAGAGTGATGATGAGCGTCAAGAGTGTATCAGGAACGTATACCCAAAATCGCGGTCATACTTTACCCGGATTTGGAGGCGAAACACAGGCCATGGGCCTCGATCTACAAGCCGACCGACCAAGGCAAGGGCTCTACACCTATGGTGCGCCAGGTTATGGATTCATCTTTGGGCAACAAGAGAATTTTAGTGAAACATCCTCCACATTCGCAGAATATGCTGCAGAACAACGCTGGCTTGTGCGCAATCCAAACCTGTTTAATCCCTATTTAAGAAGTTATAGCGAGGCAATTAATCTCCGAGCAAGTGTGCAACCTGTGCGAGATTTGCGCATCGACCTAACCACGAACGAAAACCGAGCTACCAATTGGTCAGAATACTATCGTTTCAATGACACCACCCTTACTTGGAGCGAGGGAAACACTCGACTCGAAACAGGTAACTACAGTGCATCTACCATTATGATCGCAACCGCGTTGAATAATATTGAAGAGGAAAACGATGACCTATATCAAACATTCCTTTCCAATCGAAAAACCATCTCGCGCAGATTAGGAGAGAATGCGGGTATTCAATCACTCGATAGTCTAGGTTATGTAAATGGATATGATAGCGCCCATCAGGATGTACTTATTCCCGCGTTTTTCGCGGCCTATACTGGCGGTACTGCAGGAGATGTGAGTCTTAATGCACTCAAGACATTAATGCTGCCCAACTGGCGCATTAATTATACCGGATTGAGTAAGATTGATTTCATCAAGAAATACTTTCGAACGTTTAGCATTAACCACTCATACCGATCTACTTACACCGTTTCGGGTTATCAAAAATCTGCAGCCACACAGGATACGTTCAATCTCACCTCGCGTATTCAACCAGAGTATATAATCTCCCAAGTCTCACTCGTAGAGCAGTTTTCTCCGTTGATCAACTTTGATATGACCTGGCAAAACAGTCTTTTGACAAGGTTTGAAATTAGAAAGGACAGAAACATTATGCTCAGCACCGCCAATGGTCAAATCACCGAGATGGGCAATACCGAGTACATCGTAGGAACGGGGTATACCCTAAACAACCTCAAATTGCCATTCCCAATTCGAGGAAATACCGTGACCAGCGACCTAGTGCTTAGGGGTGACTTTAGCATTCGAAATGGAACCACAGTAATACGAAAGATTGTGGAAGATGAAACGCAGGTTACTGCCGGGCAAACAGTGTACACCCTCAAATTAACAGGTGATTACTCGCTTACAAGCGCCCTAACTCTTAGGCTATTTTACGATTGGGTGGCTAATCGACCAAAGATTTCGAATACGTTCCCCACCTCGAACATTAATGCTGGATTCAGCTTACGATTCACCCTGTCTGGATAATATTTTCAAATCAGGTTTTATACCTAAATCAACATATATATTTGCTCTTTATCAAACCGAAAGCACATGAATATTCCCGCTGATTTAAAGTACACCAAAGACCACGAATGGGTAAGAGTTGAAGGTGACATCGCTACCATCGGAGTTACCGATTATGCCCAAGGTGAATTGGGTGATGTGGTTTACGTAGAAATTGAAACTGATGGCGAGTCATTAGATCAAGAAGAGGTATTTGGTACAGTGGAGGCTGTGAAGACAGTGTCTGATCTCTTCATGCCCATAGCAGGGGAAGTTATTGAGGTAAATGAAAAACTTGCGGATGAACCTGACCTCGTAAATCAGGAACCATATGGAGAAGGTTGGATGATCAAAGTAAAGATTAGTGATAGCAGCCAACTTGATGCTCTTTTAAGCGCAGAAGACTACAAGTCTGAAATCGGAGCATAGTGTTTCTAAGGCACAATGTGCTTAGCTTTTCTTGGGCACTTCTTATTTTCATTTTAAGTGCACTGCCCGGCAGTCAATTTGAAGACTCTACGTATCCGTATGCAGATAAAGTTTTGCATGCAATTCTCTACGGTGTGCTTTTCCTTTTGCTTCTCGTAGGCATGATTAAGCAGAAGGCTTTTGAGTGGATTAGAGACAAGGTAAAGCTCAAAGTGTTTCTAATTGTGCTTCTTTATGGGATTATACTAGAACTACTCCAAGGATATGTTTTCCAAGGTCGAAGCATCGAACCCTTGGATATTGCAGCAAATTTGGTGGGCATTGGTTTTGGGTTTGTCACCTTTCTTCTTATTTATGGAACTGAAAAATATACATAGCCTAACATGAAATTTCTTGACAGCATTGTGGTCCTCGGTATTATCGCTCTTTCATCTTGCGAGCGTTGTTATGTCTGCACTGGTGATATTCCTGTTTTCGTAAATGGGGTTGAATCAGGAACGGTTGAAAGCCGTCAAGAATTTTGTGAATCAGGATTGAATGCGCAAGCTGAAGTAGAAGCTTATGAAAGCGAAGGGTATGTGTGTAGTGAAAAATAGGCCCCTCAAGCTTTCTTCCACAACCTCGTTTATTGTCCCGTTCAATAATTCTAACCAATTTTTAACGTTATAAGACCTAAAATAACCTTAGTACATGTTACTTTGGTCGCTTAGAATTCTAGCTAATCAGATATGGAAATCAAAAAAAATCCAGACGCCAATCTTGAAAATAAAAAAGGAGTTTATTTCCTTATTGGCTTGTTACTTTCACTCGGAGTGGTATTGGTTGCTTTTGAGTACACACAATATGAGGGAGAAGTTGGCTCACTTGGAGATCTCGACATCATTCTTGATGAAGAAGAAATGATACCAATTACCCAGCAAACACCTCCACCTCCACCGCCACCACCGCCTCAAACAACCATCATCGAAATTGTTGAGGATGATGAAGAAATTGAAGAAGAACTAGAAATTGAAGACACCGAAATGGATGAAGACGATATTATTGAAATCGTTGATATTCCAGAAGAAGTGGTGGAAGCTCCGCAGATTTTTCACGTGGTGGAAGAGTCACCAGAGTTTCCAGGTGGTCAGGTAGAGTTAATGAAGTTCCTTCAAAAGAATACACAATTCCCGTCCATTGCGCGTGAAGCCGGCATCACTGGCGTGGTCTATGTTCAATTCGTGGTTCGTGAAGACGGTAAGGTTGATCCAGATGATATTCAAATTCTCAGAGGTGTGCATCCAGCACTCGATAAGGAAGCGGTTCGAGTGGTCAAGAGTATGCCAGACTGGAAACCAGGAAGACAAAGAGGCAAAGCAGTGCCTGTATACTACAAACTTCCATTCCGCTTCAACTTGAAGTAAAAAAATAAATAAGCATTAAGGCCGACCACAATTGTGAGTCGGCTTTTTTTTGTATTTCCTTGCTGTTGAAATGGTTTTTCCTACCGCTAACTCATTCTAATACTGCACTGCATACGAATAACCCAGACGCATGAGTTTTTAGTTAAAACCATGCATTATGAAAGTGACCAACCATCAAGAAAATTCAAAAAACTTCAAGCTAATAATCGGATTAACCTACGCCCTCGCAGCAAGTCTTTGTATGCTCGAATATGGGCGGCCGCTCATTGACCGATACCTTTGGTCGGGCGAAGTAGGCGAGAAAATTGACTATATCGAATCTCCTGTGAGACTCACATTGCCTAAGCCACCTGAACTCCAATCACCTGATTTACCAGTGCCAAGTAAATCGGAGTCATTCACGATTGTGCCTAATGAAACTTTGATTAAACAACCAAAGGCTCTGCTCGTAGAAATGCCTCCTGAAATCGACTTTGAAATAGCACCAGATACAGTGGCAACTCCAAAAATCACAACGCCTCCATTGCACGGCTTTCAACTTGACCGTCAACCAGACTGCACTAAACTTTTATCGCACTTGAGAGAAAAAATTCGCTATCCCAAAATGATGCGCGATATCAGTTCAAATGGAAAAGTTTATATGGAAGTAGTGATTAATCCCGATGGTAATCTCAACAAAGAATCCTACAAAGTCCTTCGTTCAGCGCACCCTACATTTACGAAAGAGGTAGTACGAGTGCTGAATACAGCACCTGCATGCACACCAGGTTATAAGTTTGGGAAACCCGTTCCGGTAATCATGCAAGTCCCCGTAAATTTTGATTTTAAGGACTAGATTATCATTCCAGCTCCAACCGTTTCGTTGGTAGCCTCATCAATAAGTATGATACTTCCCGTGTGTCGATTTCTCTGGTAGCGATCTGTAAACAATGGCACCGTAGTTCGAATCTTGATTCTTGCTATATCGTTCATTGCAATCGCCTTGTCATCCTCCAGTTTGTGCAAGGTGTTTATATCAACCTTGTATCTAATCTCCTTCACAATGCAGCGTGCATCCCTTGATGTATGCTTTATGGCATATTTACCATTGAGCTGAATCGGCCTCTGGCTCATCCAGCAAACCATTAGATCGTGATCTTGAGACACGTCCGGTTGATTATTTGTGCGGACGATCATGTCACCACGACTTACGTCAATATCATCCTCAAGCAACACGGTACAAGACATTGGTGGAAAAGCTTCCGCTATCTCACCATCATAGCTATCAATCTTCGCAATTTTTGAAGTAAACCCTGATGGTAATACGGTCACTTCGTCACCCTTTTTAAGTACTCCACCAGCCACACGACCGGCATAACCGCGATAATCGTGGTACTCGGTAGTCTGTGGTCGAATTACATATTGAACAGGGAATCGTCCATCAACGTGGTTTTCATCGCTTCCTATGTGCACAGTCTCCAACGTGTATAGGAGCGTTGACCCCTCAAACCATGGCATTTTTTCAGACCGGTCAACCACATTATCACCAAACAAGGCGCTGATGGGAATGTATCTGATATCACTAATTTCTAATTTACTCGCAAAGTCCTCAAGATCAGACTTAATTTCTTCATACCTGCTTTGCGAGTAATCTACCAAGTCCATCTTGTTGATGCAATAGACCACGTGTTTGATGCCGAGCAGCGAAGCAATAAAACTATGCCGGGCAGTTTGCTCTACCAATCCATTTCTAGCATCAACCAATATGATGGCTAAGTTGGCCGTACTTGCCCCTGTAACCATATTTCTGGTGTACTGAATATGCCCTGGCGTATCTGCAATGATGAATTTACGCTTTGGAGTAGCAAAGTAGCGATATGCCACATCTATGGTGATTCCTTGCTCGCGCTCAGAACGCAATCCATCTGTGAGTAAGGCTAGGTTAACCTCTCCTTCTCCGCCAACTTTTTTACTGGCCTTTTCTACCGCCTCTAATTGATCTTGAAATATTGCCTTACTATCATAAAGCAAGCGCCCGATCAATGTGCTTTTTCCGTCATCTACACTTCCTGCTGTGGTAAAGCGCAGAAGTTCCATGTCTAAATATCCTGTCGTTGATTCCATGACTTTGCTTTAGAAATATCCTTGTTTTTTTCTGTCTTCCATTGCCGCTTCTGATCGCTTATCATCAGCTCGAGTGCCACGTTCAGTAGTTCGAGTGGCAGCAACTTCTTCAATAATTTTCTCCAAATTATCAGCGGGCGATTCAACCGCTCCCGTACAACTCATATCACCGATCGTTCTAAACCGAACCACTCGTTTTTCCACCTTCTCTTCCGGCTTTTTGTTCATGAATTCGCCATCAGCATAGATTACTCCATCCCGCTCAAATACATCACGTTCATGTGAGAAATACAATGAGGGTAACTCAATATTTTCCGCAAGAATGTATTGCCATACATCCATTTCTGTCCAATTACTGATTGGGAACACTCTAAAGTTTTCTCCCATGTTCTTCATGCCATTGAAAATATTCCAGAGCTCTGGACGCTGGTTCTTCGGGTCCCACTGTCCAAACTCATCACGGTGCGAAAAGAATCGCTCTTTTGCGCGCGCTTTTTCCTCATCTCTTCGCGCTCCACCCATGCACGCATCAAACTTGTTTTCTTCGATCGTCTCAAGTAATGTCACGGTTTGTAAGCCATTTCTACTTGCGTTGAATCCTGTTTCCTCGACTACTTTCCCCTCATCAATGCTCTTTTGAACTGAGCCAACGATCAGTTCTACTCCATCATTCTCAACCAGTCGATCTCTGAACTCAATGGTTTCAGGAAAGTTGTGTCCTGTATCTACGTGTACCAACGGAAAGGGAATCTTACCTGGATAAAAGGCTTTTTTGGCCAAATGATAGCAGAGTATTGAGTCTTTTCCTCCTGAAAACAGCAATGCTGGATTCTCAAATTGAGCGGCCACCTCTCTTATTACAAAGATGGCTTCAGACTCGAGCTCCTTTAGGTGGGTTAAATTGTATTTCATGATTCTAGTTTGATTAGCGGTAAAAGCTTTTGATATAACTCATCGCCACTTTCTTCAATCGATTTTCCTTGTGTTTCTATTTCTATATCTGGGCTTGAAGGTGCTTCAAATGGTGCTGATATACCAGTGAAATTAGGTATTTCGCCAGCCCTTGCCTTGGCATAAAGCCCCTTTACATCTCGTTTCTCGCATTCTTCCAAGGGAGTATTTATGAAAACCTCTACGAAGTCGTCTTCTCCAATGATCGACTTGGCCTGGTTGCGCACCTCATTGGTAGGGCTTACAAAGCTGTTGATGCAGATAATTCCCCCATCTAAAAACAATTTGGCAACTTCTGAGATACGCCTAATGTTCTCTTCCCGGTCTTTTTCTCCAAAACCTAACCCAGCATTTAATCCTGTGCGCACATTATCGCCATCGAGGAGCTTAGAAAAATAGCCGTTATCAATCAGTTTGCGCTCAAGATATTTAGCCAAGGTAGTCTTACCGGAGCCACTGAGACCAGTCATCCAGACTACCTTCGACTTTTGATTCAGAAAAACTTCTTTCTCTGACCTTGGGATGATCTCGTCAAAAACGCTGTGGATGTGGTTTCCTTCGTCCTTCATTTTGAGGCCGCAAAAATAGCAATATGCGGTGCGAGAAACTATTGGTTGAAAGCAATTCTAACTAAGTTTGAAAATCATATGAAATCAGCTCCTGACCTTAGAAATTTTTTGACTCCAACCGTAGATCAAATGGGCATCAACGACCGTATTGCTCGAATCAAATCTCGGAGCATTAAAACCGATGCTAAAATGGAAGGATTGAAGCTCGCGTTGAGTATGATTGATTTGACCACTTTAGAAGGGGCTGATACTCCAAAAAAGGTGGAGCAACTTTGTTACAAAGCCATGCATCCGCATGATAAAATAAGCGGATTGCCAACCGTAGCGGCCGTGTGTGTTTATCCATCGTTAGTGAGTGTAGCAAAAAATGTAGTGCGCGACTCGGGAGTTAAAGTTGCCGCAGTAGCTACCTATTTCCCTAGTGGACAATCGACAACTCAGATTAAAATTGACGAGACCAATTATGCCATTGGAGAAGGAGCGGACGAAATTGACATGGTGATATCTAGGCGTGAGTTCCTGCGCGGTAACTACAACTATGTGCTTGATGAAATCATGGCCATCAACGAGCTATGTAAAACCCATAAAGTTAGACTCAAAGTAATCTTAGAAACCGGTGAAATAGGATCACTTGATGAGGTAAGAAAAGCCAGTGACTTGGCACTTTTAGCTAATCCGGACTTTATTAAAACCAGTACCGGAAAAATTGGGCAAGCCGCCAATATGCAGGTTACCTTGGTTATGCTTCAGGCGATTTGGGATCATTACACTAAAACCGGCATCCAAGTAGGAATGAAACCTGCCGGTGGTATTTCCGATGCAAAAACTGCTTTACATTATCTACGGATGGTCAAAGAGGTATTGGGCGATGAATGGCTAAATAATCAATGGTTTCGATTTGGAGCAAGTCGGTTAGCCAATGATGTGCTCATGCAAATCGCCAAACAGACCGAAGGCGTTTATCAATCGGCCAATTACTTTTCAAAAGATTAATTACTCCAGCACAAGGCGCAGAGAATCGCATTTCGTGCGCACTTGAAGCCAATTTGACAAGCGCGTTTTTTCCTCTTGGGATACGCGTCCATTAAACTTCACGTACGCAAACATAACCGTGTCTAACCGCATGCTATCGGCAGTAAATACGGGATTTTTCATTAAGGTAAACTCACGAACATTATCATATGATGCATGTAGCTCTCGTGAAATATCCCCAATGGGTAACTCGCGACTCCGGAGTCTAACAATTTCTTTTTCTAGGGTATTAATGCGCTCTTCCTTGGATTGGAGCACTTCTTCATTCCGCTTATACAGGTCTTCGATAATGCCTGACTTCATATTCTGATTCATCAATTGCACCGTAGCCATATCAAGTCCTTCTTCCTTAATAGCTCCTTGACGCACCACCAATTCTGCTCCGTCAAGTCGTTCGTTTAGTTTCATTTTCGCTTTAATATTTTCAATCACTTGAGGCATAATCGGCTCACCGATCAACGCCACCTCGATTTTCGGCACATCGCCATCGAGATTGACCGTCTTCGAAATCACTTGAGCATTATCGAATAGAAAATTTTCAGAAACAAATACTCCTGCCTCTCTTTCAAATACGGAATCACGTACCAAATTATACGCGATGTATAACGATGGCAGGGTAGTTACAATTACAAAGGCAGCAATCCAACGCCTCACCTTAAGTGCTCGGACTGGATCTAAAAACTCTTTTTGCGGATACTTTAGGAATCGGACTACAACCAGCGTAGAAACACTAATAAACACCGAGTTAATGGCGAATAGATAAAACGCCCCAAAGAAGTAAGTCCATTGAGCGGTAGCCAATCCATACCCTGCAGTACACAGTGGTGGCATAAGTGCT
The DNA here is from genome assembly GCA_023262195.1 of Salibacteraceae bacterium. Taxonomy (GTDB): domain Bacteria; phylum Bacteroidota; class Bacteroidia; order Flavobacteriales_G; family Salibacteraceae; genus SHAN690. The sequence continues at coordinate 9,347 of JALRDM010000387.1, forward strand.
GTGGCTATGGCAACGCCAGGAATGGCATTGCTCTTTTCTTTTCTCGAGCCCGCCACAATTCCCGCGAGCCCGCCAAAAAGGGCAATGAGTACATCCCAAATGGTCGGTTGCGTTCGTGCAAGCAGCTCACTCTGTGCATCGCTTATCGGACTCAAAAAGAAATACACGGTAGATGTGGCCACAGAGATCAAGACCATAAACCCTAGATTCTTGGCGGCCCGTTTTATTAAACCAAAATCATTGATTCCCGCGCCCAGACCAATGCCCATAATTGGTCCCATTAACGGTGAAATAAGCATCGCACCGATCACCACAGCCGTTGAATTCATGTTCAACCCAACACTTGCAATGAATATGGCGAAGATCAAAATCCAAACATTCGGACCATTAAACTCTACGCCTTTTCGGATGTAATCGCTCGTTTCTTCTGGAGTCGCTTGATCGTCACTGAGGTTTAATCGATCCTTCAAGAAGGATAGAAACTGGACAATGACGCGTTTTGGAGAGATTTGGACCGGTGGCTTTTGTTGAGCTTGCGCTTCATTTGCCGCTTCATCGGCAGCGTTGTTTGCAGCTGCGTCAGTCGATTCTTTCGGTGATTCTGCGTTCATGGTGAGTGAATTTGTCGAGGTGAAAGGTAACGAGGTTTCTGCATACAATGGATCAAACCGCGTTTTCAACCTATGTCAAAGTACGGTTGTTATTTTTGAGACATAGAATTACGCAAGATTTATGAGCGAAACAAAAACGGCAAAATCAAAATCGGCTATCAATAAACAAACCTTGCTTGATGCATGGAAACTTATGTGTACGGCCAAGAGAATGAGTGAACTATACAATGAGAACATCCAGCTCACCTCTAAATACGTACATGCCACTAGCCGCGGACACGAGGCTGCCCAACTCGCTCTCGCTCTTCAGCTCAAGCCGCAAGACTTTGTTGCTCCATATTATCGAGATGACTCGATTTTGTTGGGTATCGGTATGCAGCCATTCGATTTGATGCTACAACTCTTCGCAAAAAGAAACGATCCTTTTTCTGGAGGACGCACCTATTATTCGCACCCCTCGCTCAAGGATGACGACAAGCCAAAAATTCCTCACCAAAGCTCAGCGACAGGGATGCAGGCCATACCTACAACTGGCGTTGGCATGGGTATTCAATATAAAGAGCAAATGGGCTTGGCCGAGGACTTTAAGGGTGAAAACCCAGTGGTAGTTTGCTCGCTCGGTGACGCGTCCATCACCGAAGGTGAAGTGGCAGAAGCGTTTCAAATGGCGGTATTGAAGAAACTTCCCATGCTCTATTTTATTCAGGACAATGAATGGGATATCTCTGCCAGCGCAGATGAAATTCGTGTAGGCGATGCTTCGCATTATGCAAAGGGCTTTAAAGGTCTTGAGGTAATTACGGTAGACAACGGACACGATTTTGTCGCCTGCCACGAAGCATTGAACAAAGCCATCACCACGATCAGAAAAGAGCGCAGACCATTCTTAGTGCATCTTAAAGTGCCATTGCTGAGCCACCACACCTCAGGGGTACGCATGGAATGGTATCGCGATGATTTAGAAGACGACCGCAAGCGCGATCCACACCCATATTTTGAAAAGCAATTGCTCGATTTTGGTTTTGACCAAAAAGAGCTGGACAAGCTGCAAAAAGAAGCCATCGAATTGGCGGAATCCGACTTTAAAAGAGCGCAAGAGGCAGAAGACCCAAAACCCAGCGACCTAACCGATCACATCTTTGCCCCTACTCCAATTACCGAAGAAAAAGGGGAACGAAATCCTGCGGGCAAAGAAAAAACCGTCATGGTGGATAGCGCGCTATTTGCGGTACGCGAGATTTTAACCAAACATCCTGAAGCATTACTCTATGGACAGGATGTTGGGCACCGATTGGGTGGTGTGTTTAGAGAAGCTGCCACACTCGCACAGCAGTTTGGAAAAGAACGTGTTTTTAATACCCCCATTCAGGAAGCCTTTATTATTGGATCTACCGTTGGAATGAGCGCGGTTGGATTGAAACCCATTGTAGAGGTTCAATTTGCCGATTACATCTGGCCCGGGTTGAATCAACTGTTTACGGAAGTAAGTCGGAGCTATTATTTGAGCAATGGCAAATGGCCGGTAAGCGCGGTGATCAGAGTGCCGATTGGCGCGTATGGCAGCGGTGGTCCATACCACAGCTCTTCCGTTGAAAGCATTCTCTCCAATATTAGAGGCATCAAGGTGGCTTATCCCAGCACTGGAGCAGACCTAAAAGGGCTACTCAAAGCAGCATACTACGATCCTAACCCATGCGTGTTGTTGGAGCATAAAGGATTATACTGGTCTAAAATCAAAGGCACGGAAGGCGCCAAAACCACCGAGCCAAGCGAAGACTATGTCGTTCCATTTGGCAAGGCGCGCGTGGTGCAAGAAGCCGATCAAGCCAAGGTCGATTCGGGTGAAAGCTGTGTGGTGATTACCTACGGACGCGGGGTATATTGGAGTGAAGAGGCGGCCAAAGCTTTTCCTGGTCAAGTGGAAATCCTCGACCTCCGATCGATACAACCGGTGGATGCTGAGGCGATTTTTGGATCTACCAAGAAGCACGGAAAAGTGGTGGTGGTAACCGAAGAACCACGAGGCAGCTCGTTTGGTCAGGGCATTGCGGGACGCGTGGTAGATGATTGTTTTGAATCGCTCGATGCTCCGGTAATTACAGTTGGTGCCATCGACACCCCTGCCATTCCATTAAACGAAATTTTGGAGCAGACGTATTTGCCTAACGCAGAAAAAGTACGCGAGGCGATAGAGCGGGTGTTGACTTTTTAATGTAATGCTCTCACAAACAGCTCATTCTCTTTATCCAAACCGGTAGACACACGCACGCAATGTGGCAAACCAAAGGCACGCAAGTGGCGGATAAACACGCCCTTTTTCATCATATCATCCGTAAACTGCTTGGCGGCCACCTCGGTTTCAAGGTCGAGCATCACAAAGTTTCCAAAGGAGCGGACATAGTCAATTCCTGCTTCTGACAGAGCCGAATAATATAAGTCCAACGCTCTGGTGTTCAGCTCCACTGCCTTGAGCATATGGTTGCGATCTTCCAAGGCAGCCATGCCCGCAGCTTGCGCCAAATTTGATGGGGCAAAGGTCATCTTCACTTTACGAATGGCTTCAATAAGCCGCGCATCGCCTAAGGCATACCCAAGTCTTATACCGGCTATTCCATATGCCTTACTAAAGGTTCTAAGAGTAACAACGTTAGGTCTGCGCATCACAAAACTGTCAGGATAATCCTCAGACAAAGCCTGTGCGTATTCGTAATAGGCTTCATCCACTATGATCAATACATCGTCTGCAACAGAATCAACCAGATGGGTCAATTCGCTTTGAGAAATCATTGCCCCAGTAGGGTTGTTTGGGTTGGCCACGTAAACGGCCTTGGTTTTTTCCGTTACCGAATCAATGAGTTTCTGAATGTCAAATCCATATTGATCGTTTAGCGGAAAACGTTTGGTTGGAATCTTGTTTGACTTTGCCCAGATGTACACCGCCACGAAAGTGCCGTCACAGGTGAGTAGTTCATCTTCACCCTCGAAAAATGCCCGAAACATACAGTCGAATACCGACTCGCTGCCATTGTCCACCGTGACTTGGTCTATATCACAATTATTAAGCGCTGCAATACTTGAGCAAAGCT
>JALRDM010000196.1 GCA_023262195.1 Salibacteraceae bacterium
TGGGTTCATGGCTACAAGCTCGGCTGTAATCAAAATAAGCGGGATGAAAAAATGTTTGCACAAAATCGGGGAGGCCGTTTGCAGGATTTCCTGGAGCAACATTCACAGCTGAATCGTTCACAATAAGCTGTGCTGCAGGGGCATCGGGATTTTCCAGGCACAAGAGATTCGTTCCTGAGTTTGATATGTAGATTTTCCCATCAATACCTATTTGCATACTACGACCGTTAAGTACCTCTTGATGATAAACTCTGGAGGTATTTACGGAAACTGAGTCATAGTTTTCAAGTGAGTATTGAAGTAAGCCTACTGGAGTGCCGAAGGTCATAAAAAAGTTGTTGCCCGATTGTGAAAAATCACACCCATATTGCGATCGAAAAATGATTGTGCTGTCAAATGCGGGAAGAGTGATTGAATTACTGGCTTTTCCAGTCAACCGATCAAATTGGTGAAGCATACCAATGTTTTCCCCATCGGCCATATTTCCTTGTAGTGTTTCACCCAGTAAATCTCCTTTTGGGGAGGCCTTTATTTGGCCACTCGGTACGGTGGTGTCTGGCACACTCGAATGTGAAATTACGGGAGGTAGTTGTATGCCTTGTTCAGTGAGTAAAAACGCTCCCAGTGAATCTGATTTAGGAAATCTTACTATGAGCCAAATATGGCGGCCATTGGCATGGTGCAGAGCCGTGAGCCGCTCACCTGTACTATCAGAAAACAGCAAATTTTTATCCAAGGGTGCTATTTCACCAAATGGGTGTTTCCAAGTTTTATTAATCTGATGGTAGTAATGTCCATTTCCTCCAAATAAAGACACAAAATGGTTTGTAATCAAGTAATGCCGATTTGGATCTGCCATGTGAGGAATCAACAAGGCTCCTTGCCAGCTTGGCTCAAGCCCTTGCAGCGAGTCTCCATTATATGCTAACTGATGTGTTTGCGAGTAAAGCTCATTGGGTCTTGCATAATACTCCAGATTACCTTGAATATCAGACACCGTTGCCACACCACTACCAGCTAACATAACAGAGGTGTTCGGAAGGTTCATAGGTTCATAGTTGTCAAATTTCATCGCAGCTTGAAAACCAAAAAACCAGTTGGCGGTATGCCCTTGGGCAATAACGGCTGACCAAGGAGCGCATATCACTGCGAATAGATAAATACAATGAAAAAGCCGTGAAAAGCACAGATACATGGATTATCCGGCCTATTGGAGCCGTATTACATAGTTATTTACCCCACCCGCAGATAGTATTTCATAAGTAAATGGCCCATTTGGACATCCGCAACTACTCGGTTGGTTGGGAATTGAATTTGGATATCCCAAATAATTTGGACAAGGAGCGAAAACAGGCGGGAGCCCTAGATTATAGGTTGGGCCAAAGCATGTGCCGGGAGCTATCGCACACGCGCCAATTTCTTTCACCGATACATATAAATGATTTGCTGGGGGTGTCGCTGGAGGCCCAATCGGAGTTAGCGGCTGAAAAGGGCCCACACACATGGTAAAGCTGCCCCCACCAGGAGTGCATGGCGTGCCGTTGTCTTGATGATAAGTTACCAAATATGTGCAAGCCGTATTATTCACTACGCCCATTTGATTCGGTTGGCTAAGACCTACTGCGGGAACAATTAGGAGAAGAAGCGTGAAGAAGCGTGAAGTCATGATCGAATAATTTAGAGTTAAGACATAAATATAATCATAATGCCTTAGTATTCAATTACTCATACGGTAGTAGCAGCAATGCAACGTGATTTATACAGCTTGCAGGGAGCGGACAAATATGATTGGTCAACCACATTCTTTCGTTGCAAAATGATCAAAATAATCCCTAATAATCACAAATGTGTGTAGGGACATTTATCAAGGCAATACATTCGCCCGATGCTTCAAAAAAGCACGTTTTTTTTCATGGCACTCTTATGGCAGCTTGCGCTCTTTGCTCAAGAAGATCGAAAATCGATCCCTGCCACCAGGGCAACCAGCGCCATAGAAATTGACGGGGTACTTGATGATGCCGCTTGGGAATCTGCCCCCGTAGCTAAGGATTTCGTGATGTTTGAGCCGGAAAATGGGGACCCAGAAATTCCGGGATTTGAAACGGAAATCAAAGTGCTCTACACGGATAATGCGGTGTATATCGGGGCTCTAATGAAAGACCCGAATCCAGACAGCATACTAACGCAGATTACCCGCAGGGATGTATACAACGAAAACTGCGACTGGCTCGGATTCTTCATCAATCCTTACAATGACGGGCATAGCGATTTTAATTTTTGGGTGACCGCGGCAGGCACACAAAGCGATGCTCGAACAACAGTCAATGGCGATGACTTTAGCCTAAACTCGGTCTGGAAAAGTGAGGTGAAGATTACCGATCAGGGCTGGGTGATGGAAGCAGAAATCCCTTACATCGCCTTGCGCTTTCCAGAAACACCCGTGGCGGATTGGGGGCTTAATTTCATGAGAAATATCCGCAGATCGCGGAAGCTTTTAAGCTGGAATTTCCTTGATCTGGCCTCTGGAAATCGCTTGGAATATCAATGTGGTTTGCTCACAGGAATGTCTGATATTGATCCACCCGTGCGACTTTCTGTAATGCCTTATGCCTCAGCTTATGTGGATGATTTTGATGGAAATACAACCTATGACCTGAACGCAGGACTCGATCTAAAGTATGGGCTCAATGAGAGTTTTACCTTAGACATGACGGTGATTCCAGATTTTGGTCAGGTGGCTTTTGATCAGCAGTTTTTAAATCTTAGCCCATTCGAAAACCAATTTGCAGAAAACCGGCAGTTTTTTACGGAAGGCACCGAGCTGTTTAACATTGGTAACCTGCTCTACACCAGACGCATTGGGGGCGAACCAAAAAATATTCAAGGG
>JALRDM010000199.1 GCA_023262195.1 Salibacteraceae bacterium
CTATGTGGGTTATTTTCCGAGTCTTAGAATCGACTATATCTTGCACTCCCCATCCATCACCACGCATGAATTTGAAACCATCGATGAGCGAATGAGCGACCACCGACCGCTCTTGGCAAATCTATCTTTGAACTAGTCTGATTTGGAGTTTTTCTCCTCAATCCAACGAGCCATAAACTGCGCAGCTCGAAAGCTGTGATAGTTGAGCATTGCAGATTGAAAATCTGACTTTCGTTGCATTTCTAGCGAATTGGTCAGTGCATCAATGCGCTCGATGAATGTGCTTGAAAATACTGAGCTAGAAAACCTTTGTACCAATAGATTTTTGCCTTGTTGCATCTTTGCCTGCCACAAAGCTTGATCTTGGTGCAATAACTCCGCTTGAGCAGCAAGGTCATCCCAGTTATTGTCTGGCATTACGGCCACTCGCTCGTCAAAAAAACCTTCCAATCCAATTGCAGTACTTACCACCGGAGTGCCACATTGTAAGGCTTGAAATATCTTTCCTTTTAAACCCGCACCGAATCTGATGGGAGCCAACAAGACTTTCGCGTTGCTAAGAATAGATGTGGCGTCCTCCGCTCGTCCCATCATATAAAAGCCTGAAGAAGGGTCATTGAGCTGCTGCCAATGCTCATCCATGTAGGCCCCGTATAGCCGTAGTTGGGCTTTGGGGATTTTCTTTCGAATCAATGGCCAAAGCATCTCTTTCATAACCTTTACTGCATCTGCATTCGGTTTATGTAAGAAATTACCGATGAACACAAAACCATCGCGCTCCTCAAACGAGCGATACACAAACTCTGATTCATGGTGCAGAAAAGGCAAGTAGTGCAACCTTGAATCGGGTGCTCCAAACTTATTTTTTAGCAGCATCATTTCAGCTTCGGAAATCATCAAAGACAAATCACAACGAAGAATGGAAGCCAATTCGCGATAGCATTCTTCATTATGGAAATCAAGATCCATACTTGAGGTTATCAGAGCCTGTTCTCGTGCATGGCGCAAGAAGTGTATATCTTCCGTGTCTAATACTCGAATGGCCTTAGGGACATGTTTGGCTACACGCCATCCAAACTGCTCTTCGGTTATAAACCGGTCAAAAACCACCAAATCAGGTTGAAGTTCCTGAATAAACTGGTCGAAACTTTGATCGTTAATTACAACCATCTGCTCACGATCTACTATGCCTAATGCTTGTGAATATTCTGTCTTGTCGGCAGCACTTGCCGCTATTATTTCCGAAGACATATCGCGCAACGCTGACATAATTTGCAGCATTCGCCAACCTGCCGCAGAAGATGTAGGTTCGGGCCACCGCAAAAAAATGAACAGGGTTTTGAGCTTTGCCACCCGACTAAATTTCCTTCTTACGATTGCGCACTTGCTTCGTAAAGAAATATCCAATTCTCAAATCAAGACCGAGGGAGTTGAGCCTGGCATTAAAAGGATCTCCGGATGCAAACTGACCGAGGTAGTCGCGGGCATTATTGATTTGAAATTTATACATCGGTTGTACCACCAATACTACCCGACTCTTGAGGTAGGCCGAAATTCCAACTCCGGCATGGGCGCCCACATACACATCGTTAAACAGATTTACATTGCTCTGTTCTTGGGTCACATCTAATATGCCTTGATTTGGAATCGCCTCGTTAGAATAATTTCGGTTTCGAGCTCGCTCAGCGAAAATGTATCCCCCAGCTACACCAATGGTGTATATCATCTCTACCCTACGACTGATTCGATTGTGAATGTTTAGATATAGCGGAATCGAGGCAATGTGCGCGCTCATCAGAGTCACCGCTTTTTTCCCATCCACACCCGCGAATGGATCAACGTTTCGAAAACCTTTGTTCATGTAGAGAATGCCAGTGCTCAAGCTTAGCGAAGGATCGAAAAATCGCTTGTATTCCAACCCGAAGTTATAGCTCAGTTTTGGGCCCCAGAGGTTATTGTAAGCTGCGGCATTTGGCGAGGCGCTGAACCACAACCATTCCCCCGATGGCTGAATCATGAAATTGATCTGAAACTTCTCCCCACCAGCAGTTGCGCTGAGTGTAATAATCAGTGCAAGAGCCGTAAGAAAACTACGCATACAATTCAGGAAACTCCGTGGGGTTCGCTTCGTGCATGATGGCATAGACTTTTTCAAAAATATCCTCGTTGGAAGGTTTTGAAAAGTAATCACCATCTGAAGCATACGCAGGGCGATGAGCTTTGGCTGTTAAGGTGGCTGGAGCCGAATCGAGGTATCGGTAGGCTTCTTGATTTTCGAGCACCTCTTGCAAAATAAACGCGGATGCGCCTCCAGGCACGTCTTCATCCACTACAAGTAAGCGGTTGGTTTTCTTCACGCTCTCCACAATCTCTTGTCCGCGATCAAATGGCAGTAATGTTTGTACATCTATAACCTCAGCAGAAATTCCGACTTCGGTAAGCTGCTTAGCCACTTCATTGCACATTCTAACCATCGAGCCATACGTCACAATAGTGATATCGTCACCCTCATGCACCGTTTCTACCTTACCCAACTCTACTCGGTATTCACCCAAATTGGTCGGTAATTTTTCTTTCATTCGATAACCATTCAATGATTCGATTACGATGGCCGGATCATCTCCAGCGATGAGTGTATTGTACATACCCGCGGCTTGCGTCATATTTCGCGGCACACAAACATGCATTCCTCTCAAAGAGTTAATAATCATTCCCATGGGTGAACCACTGTGCCAGATTCCCTCCAATCGGTGACCTCGTGTTCTGATGATCAATGGAGCTTTCTGTCCGCCTTTGGTACGATACTGCACCGTAGCCAAATCATCACTCAATATTTGTACGGCATAGAGCAGGTAATCCAGATATTGAATTTCTGCGATGGGACGTAAGCCTCGCATGGCCATACCAATGCCCTGACCAACAATGGTGCACTCACGGATACCCGTATCGAATACTCGGTGCTCCCCGTATTTCGCTTGCAATCCTTCAAGGCCTTGATTTACCCCGCCAATTTTTCCTGAGTCTTCCCCGAAGATTATTATTTCAGGATACGATCGAAGTAGCTCGTCAAAATTGTCGCGCAGAATTTCGCGCCCATCCACCATTT
>JALRDM010000210.1 GCA_023262195.1 Salibacteraceae bacterium
TGGCCTTTTTTTGTTTCTGAGCGAGCAGAAAGTTTACTTTCAAGTGAAGCGATGAAGGAAAAAAATCAATCGGAATACGATTGACCTTTGCTTTCGGAATTCGGAGCGCAAAGGATCACGAAGTAATCCTGTCGGGGTCAATAGTTGATGAAGCCTTGTCGCAAAGCGATGAGGCTTTTTGATTGAATGAGCCACGCTATGTTAAAAAGCATACGATGCTGCAGCACAATGAACTATTTAGAACATAAGATTCTTGTTGTTGGTTTTAATAACCATGTCAAAGACACCAAAAGCACATCTCCCTCAAAAGATTTGTCCTGTTTGCAATTTACCTTTCACCTGGAGGAAAAAATGGAGATTAAATTGGGACAATGTGGTCTATTGCAGCGAACGGTGCAGAAGAAATAAATCCGAATCGGCATGAAAAAAATAGGAATCATTTTCCCGCATCAATTGTTTACTCAATCAGCTTGGTTTTCGGAAGTGGATGAACTTTATCTATCTGAGGAGTTTCTGTTCTTCCGGCAGTATGAATTCCACAAACAAAAAATCGCTTTTCACAGGGCCAGTATGAAGTCTTGGGAGAGCGGCATGGTTGATTCGGAAGCCAATATACATTACATCGATGCGCAAGATGAGCGAAGTGATGTTCGCATTCTTATTAAAAGACTTGCTGAAACATACCCCAATTTTGAATTGCACACCATTGATCCTACCGACAATTGGTTGAGTAAGCATATTTCACACGCCTGTGAAACCAATCAGGTACAACACATTCAGCATGAGTCACCACTATTCTTAAACCGTAAAATAGAGCTAGAAAGCTTTTTCAAACCAAGCAAGAAAAGCTTTTTCCAAACCTCATTTTATAAACAGCAACGTTCAAAATTGAATCTACTTCTAGAGGCGGACGGAGAGCCTGTGGGAGGAAAGTGGACCTATGATTCAGACAACCGAAAGAAATATCCGAAAGGAAAGGTTCCACCACCTATCCAATTCCCAGATGCCAATGAAACATGGATTGAAGCAGTTGAATACACAGAAAAGTACTTCAGCGATAATCCTGGGAGTGTTTCAAAAGACCGACTCTATCCAATAAATCAGGCCGATTCCTCAGCATGGCTCGAACAGTTTTTAGAAACCAGATTTCATGAATTTGGTCCGTATGAAGATGCCATCGTCAAGAATGAAATCTTTCTAAATCACAGCATTCTCACACCCATGCTCAATACAGGGTTGATTTCTCCAAAGACCATCATTGAGCTGACAATGGAGTTTGCCAGTGAACACAATGTACCCATCAACTCAACCGAAGGGTTCATTAGGCAAATCATTGGCTGGCGAGAGTTTATCCGTGGAATGTACGAAGTGAAAGGAGTGGAATCTCGTACCACAAATTTTTGGGGTTTTAAAAGGAAGATTCCTGCAAGTTTTTATGACGGAACTACGGGAATCATGCCCGTTGACGATACCATTAAAAAAGTACTTCGAACGGGATATTGCCACCACATCGAACGCCTTATGATCCTCGGCAACTTTATGTTGTTATGTGAGTTTGATCCAGACGAGGTATATCGATGGTTTATGGAGCTTTTTATTGATGCTTATGATTGGGTTATGGTTCCTAATGTATATGGTATGAGCCAGTTTTCCGATGGCGGTTTATTTGCCACGAAACCTTACATAAGCAGCTCAAATTACATTTTGAAAATGAGCGACTATAGCAAAGGTGATTGGCAAAAAACTTGGGACGGCTTGTTTTGGAACTTTATGGATAAGCACCGTGATTTTTTCAAGACAAACCCACGATCATCCATGCTGATCAACACTTTTGACAAAATGCAAGCTGAAAAAAGACAGAACCACCTGGAAAATGCAGCAGTATTCCTATCACATTTATAGATTGGATTTATTGGATTAAGTAATAATTTGGTTACAAACCAACCAACCATGAATAAAACAGTAAGAAATATCCTTGGAGTAATACTTGGAGTTGTCATAGGAAGCCCCGTCAATATGTTTTTGATAAATATCAGTGTCAGTATTATTCCACCCCCTGAAGGGGCGGATGTTACAACCATGGAAGGCTTACTAGAGGCTCTCCCTCGATTCGAAGCTAAGCACTACCTCATGCCCTTTTTGGCGCACGGTATTGGCACGTTAGGTTAGTTTAGGATAGGGCACCCGGTTCAATTCATTTTGAATCAGGTGTTTTTTTATACCGTCTGTCCCACTTTAGAAAAGTACTCTTCCAATTCTGCTAGTGTTTGTGAGGACGTTTTTATGTCATTGATTATATGCCCTTTCTCAAGCAACACAATTCGTTCACACACCTCTGTCACGTGTTGTAAATCATGGCTGCTGATCAACATTGTTACCCCACGATCGGTTTTCAATCGCTTCAATAAATCCTTCAGGCGAATCTGAGTAGATGGATCGAGGTTTGCGAACGGTTCATCCAAAACCAAAACTTTTGGATCAAATAGCAGTGCAGCCGCAATACCCACTTTTTTCTGATTGCCCTTGCTTAAATCACGAATGAGTTTATCACCACCTAGAATCTCACCGTTAAACAACTCTTCAAATTCACCAAGCTTTTTACTCACATCCTCCTTGCTAAGTCGATGTAAAGAGGCAATAAAGTCAAAGTACTCTTCGGGAAGTAAATGACCAATCAAGAAGTTTTCATCGAGATAGCTACCTGTGAATTCTTTCCAATCACCATTGACCTGCACAGGCATATCTCCAATAATCACCTCACCGGTAGTTGGTTCAATCAAGTCCATTAAACATCGGAATAAAGTGGTTTTTCCGGCCCCATTATTCCCAACCAATCCAAAGCTTTCTCCGCTGGGTATTTTAAGGTCTGGAGCACTCATGGCTGTATAGTCTGAATAGACCTTGGTTAAATGATTAATTCTTATATCCATAATTTATTGATTCCTAAAGTCTTTAGCGATCTTATATCGTTGTGAAAACAGCCATTTGGCTAGCATTTTAATCCAAATGCGTGTTCCGAACAATCCTATCAAACCAGCCACGGCAATGAAGATTAATCCCAAAGTTTCATCGCCAAGCAAAACACCCAATCCAAACAAACCAAGAGGAATACCCATGACTGGTATGACCAACAAAAACTGCGCTGCGCCTACCCCTTGCCAATTGAGTGCGGACCCCGCATTCAAATCAATTTTCTTTGGATTTAACGATCCAAAAAACATCACAACATGTGTGGCTAAGCCAATATTGAAAAGAAATACACTGAACAATACCATGAGTATTTTCCAGCCAAAAAAGGCATAAGGAATGGAAAGCAACATGGCAGCTGCACTCACGATAATAAAAACTAAAAACTTACTCATGTAGAGGTCTTCGAAGGAAACATTACGAGTAATAATGTGATCAAAATAGCTTCCTTCCCAACCCAGCAAATACTGCCCATAGTTTAAAATAAACATCCCCGTAATCATGAGGCTAAACAATACATACATTAAGTAATTGCCTTGGTATGTATCCACCGGAAAAACAAGCAATCCATACCCCAAGAACAGAATGGTCATTAATAGTACCGTGCGTGTACGTTTATGCCTCCAAATCAGTTTAAACTCCATCTCAGCCAATCGACCGACCACGCCAAACCTTGATAATATGCCAGCGCCTACATAAGTGACCTTGCTCCTTTTGGACTTACTCAGTTTTGACAAATAAAGATTTGACTTGAGATAGTAAAAGTTCAAGCCATAAAACAGCAGTGCTAAGACCCACGGAATTACAGCTGTAATTGGCTGTAGAAAGAAAGCGTTAAACACATCAGCAGATAAGGCAAGAAAGTCAATGAGGTCAAACCAATGCGCTGCGATAATCATCGATAGCAAAACAAGCATACTAATAAACACCCTCCAGTCTACTTCCGAAGTTCTCTTAATAAAGGTGAGAAAAAAGTTATTGAAAACCACCACACCTGCAATGGCCAGAGTCCATGAGCTCGCCTCTGCAAAAGATAGGTTAGAGTACAGCTCAATTATGAACGGCACAAATAACAGTGCATGCCCCCAGTTCAATGGACTCAAAAGTGACTTGCCAAGTAAAAAGTGTGCAAGCCCAGATTTTGGAATAGGAAGATGTAATAGCGGCTGTATAGCCAATGCAGGCAGCTTTTGCATGAAATATCGCATGATTAAGTCTGCCAGAAAATAGTACAGCAAAAACTGATTTAACCTTCTCAACACAAAGCTCTCTTTATAGGTGTTGTAGTTTATCTCATCAAACGGAAGTTTGATCATCAAATCATCCAAAATAACTCCTAGAAACACAAACATGCCAAACAGATAGATGAATGTGAATGCGAGTAAAAGCTTAACGATAAGGTTTTTATGCCACAAAGGCGACCTCCGGGACTCCTTCCACTCAATACCATATAACCTGAGCAATTTAATCATAGGTACGAATTAAAGGTACAAGCTCCATAGAATCCGCAGATTGTTACCATTGGTCGCATTTCTTTATAAGCGACTTATGAACATTTATTTATAAGTATTCCACAGGTTATCCAAAACACCAATTTAATCCTACTCAAGCATCTAAATTTGCGCACGGTTTACACCATCGCAAACAAACCTTTACATGCCAAAAGACAACAGCATAAAATCCATCCTGATAATCGGGAGTGGTCCTATCGTAATTGGCCAAGCCTGTGAATTTGACTACAGCGGATCACAAGCGGCCAAATCACTTAGAGAAGAAGGAATTGAGGTAACGCTAATCAATAGCAACCCGGCAACCATTATGACAGACCCAGTGACAGCTGATAATGTCTACCTACTGCCGCTTGATCCGAAATCGATCCGAAAGATTCTAGAAGAGCAACCACAAATTGATGCTGTTTTACCAACCATGGGCGGGCAAACAGCCCTAAACCTCGCTATTGAATGCGACAAACTGGGTTTGTGGAAAGACTTTAATGTTCGAATGATTGGCGTTGATATTGACGCTATTGAAATCACAGAAGACCGCGAGAAGTTCAGACAATTATTAGATCGTATAGATATTGGCTACGCGCCATCAGGTATCGCTCGCTCGTTTCTTGAAGGAAAGGAATTAGCGCAAAAGTTTGGGATTCCACTCGTGATAAGACCTTCATTTACCCTAGGAGGAACTGGAGCCTCTTTTGTGCATAAAAAAGAAGACTTTGACAAACTGCTCGAGCGAGGTTTGCATGCATCCCCCATTCATGAGGTCTTGATTGACAAGGCACTTTTTGGGTGGAAGGAATTTGAGCTTGAATTGCTCAGAGATAACAATGATAACGTAGTTATCATTTGCTCGGTAGAAAACATGGACCCCATGGGCATCCACACGGGTGATAGTATTACTGTGGCCCCAGCCATGACTCTTTCTGATAAAACTTATCAGAAAATGCGGGATATGGCCATCAAGATGATGCGCTCTATTGGAGACTTCGCAGGAGGTTGCAACGTACAATTCGCGGTGAGTCCAGATGAGAAAGAAGACATCATTGCCATTGAGATCAATCCACGCGTAAGCCGATCTTCTGCCTTGGCATCAAAGGCTACAGGGTATCCAATTGCGAAGGTTGCGGCCAAACTTGCCATTGGCTACAACTTGGATGAATTAAAGAATCAAATCACCGGCAATACCTCAGCATATTTTGAGCCTACCCTTGATTATGTGATAGTAAAAATCCCTCGCTGGAACTTTGATAAGTTCAAAGGGTCGGATAGAGAACTTGGCCTTCAGATGAAGTCTGTAGGAGAAGTGATGGGAATTGGACGATCGTTTCAAGAAGCCATTCAAAAAGCTTGTCAATCATTGGAAATCAGAAGGAATGGATTGGGTGCCGATGGCAAAGAGCTTAAAGACCAGGACAAAATTCTTGACAGTTTAGAACACCCAAGTTGGAATCGTTTATTCCACATTTATGACGCAATTAAATTGGGCATTCCCTTCAAAACAATCTATGATAAAACCAAGATCGACCCATGGTTTTTACATCAGATAGATGAGTTAATTAGCATAGAGCGTACCATGGGGAAATACACCCTAGACACGCTACCTCGTGATGTGCTTTGGGACGCTAAACAGCGTGGCTATGCCGATAGGCAAATTGCCCACGTTTTGAATTGTCTTGAAAGTCAGGTAAGAGCAAAACGCTCGGAAATGGGAATAAAAAGGGTGTATAAGCTTGTGGATACCTGCGCTGCAGAATTTGAAGCTCAAACACCTTACTACTATTCTTCCTTCGAAGGTGAAAACGAAAGCGTTAAATCGGATAAAAAGAAAATTGTGGTGCTGGGCTCAGGTCCAAATCGGATTGGACAAGGTATCGAGTTTGACTATTGCTGTGTGCATGGCGTGCTCGCAGCAAAAGAATGCGGATACGAGACCATAATGATCAACTGCAATCCCGAAACGGTTTCAACTGATTTTGACACAGCCGATAAACTCTATTTCGAGCCAGTGTTTTGGGAACATATTTTCGACATCATAGAGCACGAGCAGCCAGAAGGAGTGATTGTGCAACTTGGTGGACAAACTGCGCTAAAACTTGCTGAAAAGCTTGATCGACATGGCATCAATGTGATCGGCACTAGCTATGAAGCACTTGATTTGGCCGAAGACCGAGGCAGGTTTTCTGACACGCTTAAAAAACTGAATATTCCATACCCAAAATATGGTGCAGTTGAAACCGCACAAGAGGCAATAGAGCTAAGCCGCGAATTGGGTTATCCACTCTTGGTTCGTCCGAGCTATGTCTTGGGTGGACAAGGGATGAAAATCGTAATCAATGAGGATGAACTGGAAAAGCATGTGGTGAACATTTTCCGTGACATGCCCGATAATCGCGTTTTATTAGATCATTTTCTTGAAGGAGCACTGGAGGCAGAAGCCGATGCTATTTGCGATGGTGAGGACACTTACATTATTGGAATAATGGAGCACATTGAACCCGCAGGAATTCACTCAGGAGACTCAAGTGCAGTGCTTCCGGCTTTTGACTTAAGTGAAACAGTCCTTAAGCAAATAGAAGAATACACAAAGAAAATTGCGGTTGAGCTTAAAACTGTAGGACTCATTAACATCCAATTTGCTGTAAAAGACGATGTAGTGTATGTGATTGAAGCCAATCCACGAGCCTCTAGAACCGTGCCTTTCATCGCAAAGGCTTACAGGGAGCCATATGTTAACTATGCTACCAAGGTGATGCTGGGTGAGAAGAAGGTGAAGGATTTTGACTTTAAACCACACCGAGAGGGTTATGCCATCAAGCTTCCTGTCTTTTCATTTGACAAATTCCCCAACGTGGCCAAAGAGTTAGGTCCGGAAATGAAATCTACGGGTGAAGCCATTTACTTTATTGACGATTTAACAGACGAATATTTCAAAAAAGTGTACTCTGAGCGCAACCTCTATTTATCCAGATAATTGGCTTGCGAGTTCTGCTCATCATACTGCTTGTAATTATCGGATTTAGACTATTTGTCCGGTTTGTATTCCCTCTGATTGCGAGGTATTTTGTTGAGAAAGCATCGGATAGCATTCAAGAACAAGCCAAACGGAAAACCCAAGGAGAAAAGGTGTTTGAAAAAGGAGATATTGAAATACGAAAACCCCGTAAGCCGGATAACCGAAGCAAGG
>JALRDM010000404.1 GCA_023262195.1 Salibacteraceae bacterium
AGTACTGAGAATAGACCAATATTGCCTCTTAAGTCCACAATGACCGAAGGTTTGATTGGAACATGTAGGTCATATTACCCATCCATAAAGACTTACCGAAACACAGGAAGATCACTGTTGCCATTTCTAATGAACATGCGAATGCCATCTGCCTGAAGCGATTTTCTAAACCCAAATTTCAATAGGAATATTTGAAATAGGATGCCTAATGTATTCCATACACCATTTCTAAGGATAGAATTGGCTACAGACAACAGGCGAGAATTATTCATGGGGTTTAGTAAAGATTTGGCGCAAATACCACATCAATAGCGGATACACACATTTTTCGGCTCAGTGAAGAAGTCGAAGGCTTCAAAACCTCCCTCGCGACCGACTCCTGAGCTTTTCACTCCGCCAAATGGGGTGCGCAGGTCACGCAACAACCAGCAATTCACCCAACAAATGCCCGCGTGGATGTCTTTTGCAACTCGGTGTGCTCTTTTCAGATCGCTCGTCCAAACAGAGCTTGCCAGACCATACTTGGTACTATTGGCCATTTCGAGGGCTTCTTCTTCTGAATCGAATGGAGCGATGGTCACTACAGGTCCAAATATTTCTTCTTGATTGGTTCGGCACGATTGATCGAGCCCTTCTATTACAGTGGGAGCAAGATAATAGCCCTCTTCATGTCCCGCCACCTTTACACGTTCACCTCCACAAAGCACAGTGCCTCCTTCCGTTTTTGCAATTTCGATGTAGCTCAGAATTTTTTCCATGTGGGGTTTGCTAACTACGGCTCCTAAGTTGACCTGCTCACTCGGGTGACCCACTTTCAAGTCTTTCACTCGAGACACAAACTCCGTTCTAAAACGATCATAGATGGAGCGTTCCACCAAAATTCGAGAGCCACACAAGCAGATCTGTCCCTGATTGGCAAACGATGATCTGAGGGTGGTCTTCATCATTTCTTCAAAATCGCAATCTGCGAAAATGATATTCGGGTTTTTCCCACCCAATTCAAGACTGAGCTTCTTAAACTTCGGAGCAGCCGCTCTTGCAATCCACTCTCCTGTGGTCGTGCCACCGGTGAAGCTGATCATCGGAATGTCATCATGCTCAATAATCGCGGCCCCTGCTTTGGGTCCGGTGCCATGAACGATGTTGAGTACACCATCTGGCAGCCCAGCATCAATGCAAATCTTAGAGAGTAGATAAGCGGTATATGGAGTAACCTCAGATGGCTTTGCCACAACCGTATTTCCGGTGGCTAAAGCCGGAGCAATTTTCCAAGAAAAAAGATACAAGGGTAAGTTCCAAGGCGAGATGCAACCTGCAACTCCTATAGGCTCTCTCAGGGTATAGTTCAAGGCTAAATCACCCATCGAGTGTGATTCTGAAGCCCAATGCAAAATTCCAGTGCCATAGAAATGGAAATTGGCTTGGGCTCTTGGAATATCAACTGTGCTTGCGAGCTTCAGCGGTTTGCCATTATCGCGACTTTCAGCGGCCGCTAATTCCTCTGAGCGCTCCTCAATTAAGCTTGCAATTTTCAACATTATATCCGATCGCTCTTGGATACTCATTTTGCTCCATATTGGAAATGCGCGCTTTGCTGCTGCTGTCGCTAGCGCTACGTCTTCAATGCTGCTATCCGGAATTAAGCTGTAAACCTTGCCAGATGCGGGGTCATAATTATCGAAGTACTCGTTTGATTTGGGAGCGATTAGTTTGCCGTCAATATAATTCTGAAGCTTTTCCATAAGGGGTTTAAAGTAACACGCCATTCGGATCTAGTCCGAATGGCGCGTATAATTAGTTGATTATGATTTTTTACGGTTTTACGAATTGATTTTGGCTTCGATATCCATCGTCCACACTCTTTGAGACTACCATATATGCACCACTGGGTAAAGAGCTAATGTCGATTACATGGCTTGTAGATACCTGTTCAAACTGAGCGTCAAGTATAACTCTACCAGATAGATCAATAATTTGAACAGATTCAGTGCGATCAGAACCCATGAGGGTTATGTCATTAAAAGCGGGATTTGGAAATAACTTAACCCTCGAGTTGGAGGAGTAATTGTCAACACCTAGTCCAGTTACAAATTGACAATCGCTTGTGTCCGTGCAACCCATATAAGTAACTGCAACTTTATATGACCCAGAGTTTTCAAATTCGTGGGTGCGGCCAGTAGCACCATTGACTTCCTTATCGCTATTACATCTGAGCCACTGATATGTAGCGCCTGGTTGAAGTGCCGTAAGTTGAGAACCCGTTAAGAGTATGCCGACATCTACCGTGGTGACGTTCAGTACCAATGTAACTACACTATCACAACCTTTAGTCGTTTGAAACGTGTCTACATAAGTCCCCGGGATATTCAAATTGGCACCACCAAATGGATATGTTTCAGTGCCGCAGATAGTCTCATTTACACCTACATTTTCAGGGTCATTCACTGATAGGTCTAGAATCACTACGCTATCACAACCGGTGCCTGCACTCAATGTATCAATATAAGTTCCTGTGGTGTTAAGCGTTTGACCCAAGTGTTCATAGGTTTCTCCAGTACAAATTGCAACCTCAGATTCATCCACGATTAAATTCGTTACCGAGAGCTCTAGATTCACTGTGCTATCGCATCCATATTCTGTAAAAAATACGGCTGAATATGAACCAGCTGAATCTAAGAGCTGACCATTAAACTCATATTCATCACCTTCACAAATGGTAACGCTATCATCAGCTGTAATCGGATATTGCACAATTATGAGTTGACTATCGGATTGTTCACATGAGTTCAAGGAGGTAGTTGCTAAAACCATGTGTGTGTCTATAGGCGTATAAGTGTAAATATTGGATGCGCCAGATGAAACTGATACACCGTCAACGAAGAAGTCATAATTCGAATAGCCTGAGGTTGCAGTGAAATCAACCGGTCCTGAAGAGCAGATGACTGTGCTAGTATCGTTATCCAATTCAAATATTGGCTCTACAATAGCGTCTATCATAAACAGTCCAAGGGTAGTATAAGGAGTTACGGTGCCGCCATATACTCCCAAGCCATAGTATCTATTTGGGCTGGCGTAATCATCAATCTGCGTTGCACACGGAAAGTATCCCGTAGCTGCGTTTTGGTTTTGGCGAATGCCGAAATAGACGGTTTCTCCTGCTAAATTGCTGTCGGCATGAATTAAATCAAACTCCATTCGTGAGTCGAGAACTGCTGCAGTAATTACCAGGTTTGCTGAACTATCGATAGGTTCTCCTAAGTCGTTGAACAACATCCCTTTTAGGGAATTACCTACCGCTGCATTTTCGTCTGTGAGCCACATACCCACCTTTGTAATGGTCACTGGAGCAGTGTTTGGAATTTCATACCGGATGGCTAGGCATCCTGTTCCCGTATTATATCCCACAGCAGCAGATGCGGGGTCATTATTATAAAATCCTATGGTGTCGCAAGAGATGGTTTGTTGAAGAGAAATGGAGTTATTGCTGTTGTCATCATCGTTTGGAACAGAGACGTCTAAAGTTTGATTCGCATTTGATGTGGTAGAAAGCCCAGTGAATGTGACGTTCACTTCTTGACCAGGATTCATATTGGCTATCGTTTGCACATTACTATATGCGTTTGAACCAGTTACAGACAACGTAACAGGCACATTAGATACTGCCGCATTTGAAGCGTTTTTTACTCGAGCGATGACACTTTGAGTAGATTGAATTGACGAGCTAACACTACCTTCAGGGTCGATAATCGTGAGCACTTCAATGTCGTTGGAATTAGGGTTGGGATATCCAAATCGCATGCTGGGCCTCCAACTAGAGGTTGTGGAAAGAATCGAATCCGGAATGGCAGTGGTATTTGAGATCATTCTCAGTCCACCTGCAATAGCATTATTCGATTCATAGGTTGCTGATGTTCCGAGGGTTGTAGCAGTAGCAATATACTCGTATGCCACATAAAGACCATCACCATCGTATTCAAATGGTGTGTCAAGCGTAAAATCTGCAACTGCTGCACCGCCACCTACGGGTATAGTATAAGGACCATCGTAAACCTCAGTCATTGTAGCTACGGCTGTATTCCAATTGGTTGATTTGAGGTTGGTAACATCCGTAGTAGATTCCATATAAATTTTTAATGTACCATTTGCAGGGGGAAGGGACACTCCATTGACCAAACTAAAACCCATGACCTTAACTGTATCTCCAGTGGGCACCACAGACATTTCTGTTGGTGTAATGATCAAATGGGCTCTTAAACTTGTGTGTGCTGATGTTCCATTTGGTGCACGAAAAGAAGATGTTGCACCATTGGGTGGAGGCGCCTGTACGAAAGTGTTTTGTTGTGCGAAAACCGCAGAAAAGATGAGTAAGAATATACCAGTAAGAATGTAGTGTGTTTTCATCTCGGATTATATAAAATGATTGCGCCTAATGTAATTATAGTTCGAATGATTTAAAAGCAAAATTTACAGCAATGAAAAGCCCGACACCTAAAGAAGCATCGGGCTTTTCGAACCTAACTAAACAGCATTTTAAAGTTTGGTGGAGTTTTCTAGTCCTCGCAGATGATTTTGGTTTTTATTTCTCGATCAGCCTTTTTAATCACTGAATCAATCTCGATTTCGATTTCTTGCATGAGTAGATCGATTTCTGCACCAATCTCATTTAGCTGGGTTTCTACTTGTTTCAATTGGTGTTTATTGATAAAGTCGTCATCTTTGGATTCGATATAGGCAAGGGCTGCATCTCCCTCGAGTCGCTCAATTTTGGTTATCCCATCTTTGATCGTAGTAATTTCTACCAATACGCTGCTATCCGATTGATGTATCTCGATTTTTTGCTGTGTTTGGCCGTTTACAGTGCAAATAGCTGATGAAACGATTAAGGCTATGATAAATGCGCGCAGGGTGATCGACTTGAGTAGGTCAAACATAACTTCAAAAAGCTAGAACGCCTTGTTAATCGCGGGTTAACCAATGTTAAGTACTGTTAAGCGGAGAAGTGCGGCCTAGGCGCACTCTATTTTTGCTCTG
>JALRDM010000007.1 GCA_023262195.1 Salibacteraceae bacterium
TACTCGTGTTGGTCGAATCCAACTCCTTCTTACCTAGGAATTGCTCAATCGGTAGTTCTTCTGAAAATTCTTTGTCTGCAGTTTTAAGAAATGCCGGATCTTTTTCAAGTTCCTCAGATCCTCTCCAGTATATTTTATTCTTACTCATAGTGCTCAGGAGCTTCCAATTAATAGTGACACTTCACGCATTCAAGGCCACCAATATCTTCAACCTTAAATGTTTCTTTACCTTCCTCTTTGTGCTTTTCAACGAGATCATCGTGGATTCTCTCATAGTATCCATTATCATCCATGGTTACATCTGTTTCTCTGTGACAATTGATGCACCATCCCATGGTTAATTCTGAATATTGATAAACTTCATCCATTTCCTCAATCGGGCCATGGCAAGTTTGACATTCTTGCTTGCCTACAACTACGTGCTGGCTATGATTGAAGTATACAAAATCTTGCAGGTTGTGAATTCGTACCCATTCAATTGGCTTTTGTTCGTAACCCTCAATATATCTGCCTTTGTCAGGATCCCAACCAATTGCATCATAGATTTTAGCAATCTCTTTTGTGCCAGAAACCTTCCCTTCTTGGACACCCATATGACAGTTCATACATATGTTAACTGAAGGAATTCCGGCTGATTTACTTTTTTCAACCGAATTGTGGCAATACACACAATTAATTCCATTTTGACCAGCGTGAATTTTGTGTGAGAACCATATGGGCTGCGTGGGCTGATAGGATTGATAAACCCCAATGCCGTTGAGCCAGTCCCACCCAAGGATGGCAATATACGCTGAAATTAAAACTACGATAATTACCGTAAGCGCTTGATTTTTCTTGAAATAATGGCCAAGTGCTGCTAAGAAATCAATATCCTCAACCTCGTCACCAGTTTGCTTGCTTTTAACACGTTCGAGATTTTTTGAAACACTCCAGAGTACTCTGAAAACGATGAACAGAATGACCACAATGATTAAAAGCCAAGCGGTTGGATCGCTCGATTCTGCAGCGCCACCGCCTTCCGTAGTCATGTCTCCAGTATCGGCCGCTTGAGCCACCGGAGGTTCATATGCATCGATATAATCAAAAACGGCCATGATTTCATTTGCCGAAAGCGGCATTGCCGTCATAACACTTTGATTATATTCTTCATAGAGCTTCTTGGCATAAGAGTCTCCAGAGTTTTTGAGATAATCCTGAGAATTCTGCACCCAAGCAATCAAGGCTTCAGTGTCGCCTGTTCTCTCAACCCAAGCCTCACGCGCCCCTTTCAGAGCTGGGCCTACGACTTTTTTATCAGGTTTGTGACAGGAGGAACAGTTTGCCTTGAAAATCGCTTCACCATCGAGTTGCGCAACGGCTGGTGATGACATTAGGAGCAGGGTAAAAATCCCGAGGGATGTTAATAGTATACCCTTTTGGCTCACCCACGTTTTTCGCATATTTTCTTTCAGTTTACAGTTGTTAAAGGGTGGTCAGAAAGCGGTCGCAAATTTAAGAGAAAGGGTATTTAAGATTTAGGAAATCGTTAAAAAAGCCTAGCGCCTTACTAATTTAAAACTAGTCTAAATAGTTAGCTTAAACTATATAATTTCAGGTATTTACGCTATGTGTGAATATCTGATGAATACCTAAGGTTCTGACTAAGAGTAGTTTTGCTCTTATGACAAAAAGGTTTGCTGTGGTGCTCATTTTCATTGGGTCTTGGTCTGTTTCGTTTACACAAACTGTTGGCGTGCAACGAGATCAGGATACTAATGGGCTGAGAATAGACCAATATGAAATAGTAACTGCTTCTCCTTCGCAGTGGTTGAATTCTAATGCTCAACCTAAAGATAAAAGCATGCTTATGATGTCAGATACATTGGAGGATTTCTTAAGCTTAATCGACTCCTTAGATAGAAAAGAGGATGGACAACTTGGGTTTCGAGTTCAACTTTTTTCGAATTCTGGACCTTCAGCTAAGACAAATGCTTTTGATAAACAAGCTGAATTTATTCAAGAATATCCTGATTGTCCGTCATACACATTATGGAAATCACCGAATTGGGTATTGCGAATAGGCGATTTTAGAACTAGGGTAGAGGCCACTCAGAGTCTTGATTTATTGAAGGCTCAATATCCATCAGCCTATATTGTTTCAGATAGAATTCGAAGCTCATTTCAGAAATGAGTTAGATTTAAGAGAGCTTCTGGGCTACTTCAACTTCTTCATAACCTTCGATAATGTCGCCTTCTCTAATATCATTGAAATTATCGATGTTTAAACCACACTCAAACCCGGACTTGACTTCCTTGACATCGTCCTTAAATCGTTTTAGAGAACCTAATGTTCCGGTGTGAATTACCACACCATCCCTAATCACTCGAACTTTTGTATTTCTAGAAACGGTACCATCAAGAACATAGCAACCTGCAATCGTACCAACTTTACTGATCTTGAATGTCTCTCGAACTTCGATGTTACAAACGACTTTCTCCTCGATCTTAGGCTTAAGCATTCCTTCCATCGCTGACTTCATATCATTGATAGCATCATAGATGATGGAATATAGTCTAATCTCAATTCCTTCTGTTTCTGCACGCTTACGTGCTTGAGCAGATGGACGAACTTGGAAACCTACAATAATCGCTTCAGAGGCAGTCGCGAGAAGTACATCAGATTCGGAAATCTGTCCAACCGACTTGTGAATTACGTTAATTGCAATATTCTCAGTCGATAGTTTTAACATAGAGTCTGCTAGAGCCTCTACAGAACCATCAACATCTCCTTTAACAATCACATTAATTTCATGGTAATCACCTAGTTGGATGATCTCTCCAATATCTTCTAGTGTTCTTCTTCTTTGGGTTCTAACGCTTTGTTCACGTTGTAGTTGTTGACGTTTGAAAGCGAGATTTTTAACCTCTCTTTCGTCTTCCATTACTACAAAAGTGTCACCTGCGCTAGGGGCGCCATTGAATCCAAGGATACTAACTGGGTGAGATGGTCCCGCAACTTCTACGGCAGTTCCTCGCTCATTAAACATGGCCTTAACACGGCCATAGTTGCTGCCTGCGAGTAACATATCTCCTACTTTTAGGGTACCTGTTTGTACAAGCAGCGTGGAGGTGTAACCACGTCCTTTATCCAAGCTTGCTTCGATGACTGTGCCTCTTGCCATTCGATCTGCGTTTGCTTTCAGCTCAAGTAGTTCAGCTTCGAGCAAAACCTTTTCTAGTAATTCGTCAATATTTAAACCACTCTTGGCAGAAACCTCTTGGCATTGGAATTTACCACCCCAGTCCTCAACAAGAATGTTCATGTTGGCCAATTGTTCTCTAATTCGATCTGCATTTGCACCGTCCCGATCAATTTTATTGAATGCAAAAACCATAGGCACACCTGCAGCTTGGGCATGGTTAATCGCTTCCACTGTTTGAGGCATTACTGCATCATCAGCAGCAATCACAATAATGGCAATATCAGTTACTTGAGCACCGCGGGCACGCATTGCTGTAAACGCTTCGTGACCTGGAGTATCTAAGAAAGTGATGGTCTTACCGTCTTCTAGTTCTACGTTATATGCTCCAATATGCTGGGTTATACCGCCTGCTTCACCAGCAATGACGTTCTCTGTTCTTATATAATCCAACAGGGAAGTCTTTCCATGATCTACGTGACCCATAACGGTTACAATAGGAGGTCTTTCTGAAAGATTCTCTTCATCTTCTTCTTCCTCCTGAATGCTTTCTTCAATATCCGCGCCTACAAACTCTACTTCGAAACCAAATTCCTCTGCAAGCAGCGTTAGGGTTTCTTGATCAAGCCTCTGGTTAATAGAAACCATCATACCTAGAGTCATACACATAGAAATGACTTCGGTGGCCGAAATGCCCATCATGGTGGCAAGTTCACTTACGGTAACAAATTCTGTAAGCTTTAAAATTTTCTTTTCATCTTCTTGCTGCTCAATTTCCTTTTGGATCTTCTCGCTAACAGCATCCCTTCGTTCACGTCTGTATTTTGATCGGGTTGACTTACCCTTATTCTTAAGTGCAGCAAGCGTTTCACGAACCTGGTTTTGGATTTCTTCTTCCGTGAGTTCCGCTTTTGGTACTGCTTTTGGACCTCTCTTACCGCGACCTTGTCTATCACCAAAGCGATTACCGTCCTTTCCAGGAACTACCTGTGTAATGCGTTTTCGCTTTCTTCTTCCCTTCTCAGAATCACTACTCCCAGCGGGTTTCTTGTCAGGTCGAGAAGATGCCGGTAGCTCGATCTTTCCGACCAGTTTTGGTCCATCTAGTTTATCTGCTTTTGTTTTGAGGAATTCAGTTTTTACAGGTGCTTCGTCCTTAGCCGTTTTCTCAGTTTTCTCAGTTTTTTCATCGGGCTTTTCAGCAGGGATTTTAGGAGTTTCCTCACTTTTAATTTCGGCCTCTTTTTTCGGCTCATCCTTCTTTTTCGGACGGTTGGATTTTATTGTGGAGAGGTCAATTTTACCTACAACCGTTGGGCCACCATCCGCTGACTTTGCTGGTTCTTTTGCCGTTTCCTTTTCTTCTAAGATCTTTTTTGGCTCAGGATCAACTGATTTAGCTTTCGGTTGCTCCTCAAATGCGCCAACATTTTTAATGAGAATTTCGTCCTGATCAGCCTTTTTTGACTGTTTTTCTACAGTTTGGTTTTCAAGGGATATGGTTTCTCGTACCACCTTGTTTTGCGATAACTCCTCTGACTTTTGTTTTTTAGCCATATCAGGTGCATACTCGTTTTGGAGTAGCTGATATGCCTCAGAGTCGATTTTGGTGTTTGGCCTTGCATCAACTTCAATGCCTTTCTCAGCCAAAAAATCAACCAGAGTTGAAATTCCCACATTTAATTCACGTGCTGCTTTGCTAAGTCTTATTGGAGCTTTCTCTGCCATATAATTGCGAATCTCGTTAAAATATTTCGTGGTTTGAGCTTATTCAAATTCAGCCTTCAAGATTTGAAGGATTTCTTGTATTGTTTCTTCTTCTAAATCAGTTCGCTTCACTAGGTCCTCAGCACCAATCTCAATAACACTCTTTGCAGTGTCACAGCCAATGGCCTTAAGCTCATCAATAATCCAGTGATCGATTTCATCTGCAAACTCTTCCAGATCTACATCTTCCATGTCATCTTCAGACTCACGGAAAACATCAATTTCATAACCGGTGAGTTTTCCGGCTAGTTTAATATTATGGCCTCCTTTACCGATGGCGAGTGAGACTTGGTCAGGCTTCAAGAAAACCTTAGCGTGCCCATCTTCATTTAAGGCGATGCTGGTAATTTTAGCTGGGCTTAACGCACGTTGAATGAAAAGTTGAGAGTTTGCCGTGAAGTTAATTACGTCAATGTTTTCGTTTCTCAACTCTCTAACGATTCCATGAATCCTAGAGCCTTTCATGCCCACGCAGGCTCCAACTGGGTCAATTCGATCATCGTAAGATTCAACGGCAACTTTCGCACGTTCACCGGGCTCACGAACAATTTTCTTAATGGTGATAAGTCCGTCAAATATTTCTGGCACTTCCATTTCAAATAGGCGCTCGAGAAATGCAGGCGAGGTACGCGATAGGATTATCACAGGATTGGCATTCTTCATGTCAACCTTGCTAACAACAGCT
>JALRDM010000088.1 GCA_023262195.1 Salibacteraceae bacterium
AATCTGGTGGTGTAATAAACCCACAAGATTATGACTATTTTTGGAAAACAGAGGAATTCTCACTTTTAAATTTAGAAGGTATTGGTAAATCGCCATCAAAACTAGATATGAGTAGAATATTATCAATGAATGAGCACTATATAAAAACAATCGATGAGAACGATCTTTATCAGTGTCTAGAAGAATATTGCAAAATCTATAAAGAAAAAATTCAAGATGATAAAGAAACTCTAAATCCTGTTTTAGAAGAACTAATTAAAGAAAAAGACGGTGGGCAAGGTGGGCCAAATGGCCTCTCTGAAATGGTGAATAATGGCTTCAGGTTATTTCCCAACCCTGCAACTGGAATCATCAATGTTGAAGGTTTGCAGATTTCTACCAGCGCCTCTATCCTAGCCACAGACGGAACGCTTATCAGAAAGATTAGTGCAAGGTCAACCCAAGTGGATATTTCAGATTTGCCAAAAGGGTGGTACATTCTGCAATCATCTGAAAGAACTTCACAGCGATTTATCAAGCAATAGGCACCACCACGGCCTCCATCAGTGCCGACTATGTATTTAAGGGAACCTTATATATCATGGCGGGTTTTATGTACGGTTCGAATGGTTTCGATCAATCGTTGAATCAGGCAGCTTTGGCATGCACAGCCATCGGCTCGACAGATCCACCCAGTGCCAAAAATCTTATACCCACCAAATACAACGCGCTATTCAGTGTTTCACGACCCATCACACCTTTGATCAATGCATCGCTTGTAGGCATTTATGCTCTTGGGGTGAACTTACTTTTTGTCATGCCTTCGGTTTCCGTAGCTGTAGCGAGCAACTGGGATTTCTCGATTTTCGCTCAATCTACCATGCTGGATAATGGCGTAAACTTCCAAAACTATGGCACTTCAGTTTTTACGCGGCTTAAGAGGGGTTTTTAGGGAAACGTGATGTTCACACTTCCTTCAGCCTTGCGATCATCAGACTTCCAAGCCGGACCATTTTCAATTAACCGTATGGCTTCTGCATCGCAAGCTGTGCATAAGGATTTTACCACCTGAA
Organism: Salibacteraceae bacterium; assembly: GCA_023262195.1. Lineage (GTDB taxonomy): Bacteria > Bacteroidota > Bacteroidia > Flavobacteriales_G > Salibacteraceae > SHAN690. The sequence goes on from JALRDM010000088.1 coordinate 1,053, forward strand.
TTTTCTTAGGCTTACCATTTCGATCCAACTCGAAAGTCAAGGTCACCTTACCACTAGGCATGCTTTCAGAGGCATTTAGGTTCTTATTCAAATAACTATTGTACGCACTCCAGCCATCTACAGGTGCTGGTGAATCCGCACTCGTTGATTCCGCTGATCTTGCTCGTTGCTTTGAACTTGAATTTAAAACGGTCCTCGGTTGTGCAACCTCTTCAATAGTTGCCAGCTCAGCTTCCGTTTCAGATGCCCTGCTTTCATCATCGGCTATTTCCTCGCTTAGGATAGCGGTTTCCAAACCTTCTTCCTGCGCTATGGCTTCAACACCATCATCTGCTAATGCAACTGGTTCATCTGAACTAAACTCACTTTGCCCTAGCTCAATCTCTATAACACTTTCAGATGGTAACGACACCGTTTGTGCTGCAGATTCATCTCCGAGAGCATAGGTGCTTTCTTCTAGAGAATCCACCCCTATTGATGAGGTATCTGCATCCATTAAGATCTGATCCATTGTATCAAATGTTCCAATTGCCTTCCTGGGGCTATAAGTCTCCTCCGATTGAGTTTCGATTGCAACATCTGGTTCGCTCTCCGAATTACGAAAAACGGTCAACCACAATGTAATTCCGACAGCCACCAGCGCAGTAAATATTGCAGCAATACCCGAATATGCTGGCAAAATCAGACGTTTTGCTTTTTCATCCAATCGGTCATCAAGCTCATCCATTGCCTGCTGAATATCCGAGGTTAGCATTCTTTCGAACCCTTCCATGGCCTCATACAAAAACGCATCCTTTTCTGCTTCGCGCTCAAAGGCATAGGCTTCATCGGTAGTTTTGCGCCTCATGAAATAGCTCTTTATTCGCTTCAATATGTCGCTATCGTGCTTCATCAGGCCGCTTCCAGGCAATTTTTTAAGTTTCTCTTACCATTCTGTATATGGCTTTTCACTGCATTGAGTGTAATCTTTAATTCCTTAGACAATTGTAAATAGCTCTTCTTACCCAGATAAAATTGCTCAACACAAGATTTCTGTGCATCTTTCAATTGTTCTAAGCACTTTTTCAACGCCTTTTCTTTGTCTTTTGACGAATCCATTTCATCGATAGGATGCACTTCAATGGCTAATTCCATATCATGATCGGTTATTTCTTTGAACGTAACCTTTTCACCGCGCATTTTCATTAAACAGTGGTTACGTGTCATCACGAAAAGGTATGCCTTAAAATTTTTGACTTCGGTTTTAACAGGCACATTCAGTAGTCGCTCAAACACCTCCATAGACGCATCTTGCGCAGCGTGCTTTTCGCCTATATACTTCATGCAAACACCAAATACCAAGACCATGTGCTTTCGAAAGATTTTTGCCAAAACTTCTCGATCTGCTTTTTGTCCACATTCTGCAAAAAGCTCTTCATCGCTCTTTTCAGGCGCGTTAGCTAAGTCTATGAATTTTGTTTGTTCCACGAGTTTCGATCGCTTTTTATGGAATTTGAATCATGTCTGCATCCATTGGTCAAATATCAAATTTTAAACCAATGAAAAAGCTCAGTTTATCCCTCGCACTTATTGCTGTATCGACACTCATTGTTGCACAGACAAAGTTCCACATCCTCAAAGGGCAAGTTAACGATCCTCACGGTAATCCTGTGGCTCAGGCTATAATTACCAATGCCTCAGACTCCAACGAAAAATCAATGTCTGATGCGCAAGGGATTTTTGCTCTTGAAAGTAACAACCCCATTCGTTCAATTAAGGTAAAGCGAGCTGGAATGAAATCGAAAACGATAGCTGTAACAAACACCTTTGTCACTGTAGAATTATCTTATATTAATCATACAAGGTTGGTAGAAACCAAAGTCGCTGCGGACATAGCCGTACATGATGATATGGAGCCAGAAATGAGCGTCATGGAATCAATATCAACAGGCTCACGGCATCGTAAAATGGCACCACACATGGGTAGGGTGCACACACTACAAGCGCCACCAAACCAAAACACTGAATCGTATAATGGAATAGAAGAAAATGACTTTCACTATGCCACAGAAGACCCTTTGAGCACTTTTTCTATCGATGTAGACCGCGCGTCCTATTCAAACATTCGCAGATTTATCAACAATGGACAATTGCCCCCCGTTGATGCAGTTCGAGTAGAAGAAATGATCAACTATTTTGATTACGAGTATGAATCACCAAAAGGAAAAGATCCGGTGAATATTTACACTGAGCTAGGTCAAGCCCCTTGGAATTCAGACCACCAACTCTTACAAATTGGAATCAAGGCCAAGGATTTGGAGCTAGAAAGTTTACCCCCAAGCAACATCGTCTTTTTAATTGATGTATCGGGTTCGATGAACCAACCAAACAAATTGCCTTTATTGAAATCATCCATGAAAATCCTCGTCCAACAAATGCGCGACAAAGATCGCGTTGCCATTGTTGTTTATGCTGTTGCGGCAGGCCTCGTTCTTGAATCTACCCCTGGAGATGATAAGCAGAAAATCTACAATGCCATTGATAATCTTAGCGCAGGTGGATCAACGGCAGGTGGTGCGGGGATTAAACTCGCATATCAAGTAGCACTAGAAAATTTTGTTGAGGATGGAAATAATCGAATTGTTTTGGCTACAGATGGCGACTTTAATGTGGGTGCAGCAAGCGACTCAGACATGGAGGCGCTGATAAAAACTAAACGTGATCAAGGGGTGTTTTTGACTGTTCTTGGCTTTGGAATGGGTAACTATAAGGATTCTAAAATGGAAATATTAGCCGACAAAGGCAATGGCAACTATGCTTACATCGACAATATTACCGAAGCAAAAAAGACTTTGGTAAACGAATTTGGTGGAACCATGTTTGCCGTGGCAAAAGATGTGAAGATTCAAGTGGAATTCAACCCTGCGAATGTTGCAGAATATCGATTAATCGGATATGATAACCGAATGCTGAATAAAAAGGACTTTAACAATGATAAGAAGGACGCTGGTGAAATGGGTGTAGGACATGTCGTTACCGCACTTTATGAAATTGTGCCTATTGGCAAAAGCTCAAATCGGGTCGATCCCTTGAAATATCAAAAATCCGAGCCTATAACCGAAGCGGTATTGACTGACGAAGTGGTGACTGTTAAGCTCCGATATAAAGAACCTGATGGCGAGAAAAGCAGATTGATGTCACATATCGTTAAAGCCAAGGTCGGATCGATGGATCGTGCTACGAACAATCTAAAATGGTCCGCTTCTGTAGCTGGGTTCGGAATGCTTTTGCGCGGCTCCGATCATGTTGGGTCGTACAACTATGACGCGATGATTAAGCTGGCGGAAACAGCGGTTGGAGAAGACAAGGAAGGCTATAGAAGAGAGTGTTTACAGTTGATGAAAAGTGCTGAACTTTTAAATCGAACTGGTACCGCTCAGCGATAGCAATAAAAGAGGATTACTTAAGTAAATCCGCAACTACAAACGTGCTTCCACCCACAAAAATGAGGTCGTCACTGATGGCCTCTTTTTTTGCCGCTTCAACGGCACCGGCCACGGTATCAAACGACCGAAAATTTAAATCGGCAGCTGTGGCCAATTGATTGAGTCGATCAATCGGCATTGCCCGTGGTATATCTGGCTGAGTCAAGTATAAGAACGCATCGTTTGGAATGATCTCCAATATTTCACTGACGTTTTTATCATTCACAAAACCCAGGACTAAATGAAGATCATGATACGGGGTGTTTTTCAATTGATTAAAAATGAAGGTTAACCCATCTACATTATGCGCGACATCGCAGATTAGTGTTGGGTCAGATTGAAGTATTTCCCACCTTCCGCGCAAACCGGTATTGTCAACCACATTCTTGAATCCAAGTTGAAAAGCCGATTCTGAAACCTCCCAACCTAGTGCCCTCATTTTTTCAATGGTAATGGTAGCCGTTTGAAAATTTCCGCGTTGGTAAAGTCCTTTTAAAGAGGTCGCAGGAATCACGTCTGGGAACTCTTGATCCGCAAACGTGATGGGGGAATCAAGCTGCAAGGCAACCTTTCTAAACACTCCTTCAGTTTCTCGCTGAGACCGTCCGATAACCACAGGAATATTCGGTTTAATCACACCCGCTTTTTCCATAGCAATTTTAGCGGGTGTATCCCCAAGAAATTCACTGTGGTCGTTACCGATATTTGTAATCACTGAAAGCTCTGGTTGAATCACATTGGTTGAATCCAAACGCCCTCCCATACCTACTTCGATGATTGCAATGTCAACTTGTTCTGTTGCAAAATAATCGAACGCGAGACCCACAGTCCACTCAAAAAAGCTGAGTTCAATGGCCTCAAATTTTGACCGATGGTTAACCACAAAGTCAATAACTCGTTGCTCCGAAATCATTTCTCCATTAATTCGGATACGCTCTCTGAAATCTACCAAGTGAGGAGATGTATATAAACCTGTTTTAAACCCTGCCTCCTGAAATACAGATGCCAACAAATGAGATACAGAACCTTTCCCATTGGTTCCAGCTACATGTATCGATTTGAATTTATGCTCTGGGTTATCAAGCACTTTCATCAATGCCACAGTAGAGTTTAAGTCAGCTTTGTAGGCCGCTTTTCCGACACGCTGGTACATGGGCAATTGCCGGTAGAGATAGTTTAAGGTCGCCAAGTACGTCACAACCTTTGAATCGTATTAAAAGCGGAATTAATCACCTCTGCCATCCTCACGATATCGATGGTATCCAGAGTGTCCCTTGGTTCATGATAATTTTTGTTTCTATAAAAACTTGTGTCGGTTATCATAAGTGCCGAATAACCAAACTTCCAATAATTCAGATGATCAGAAAAATCAATGCCTGGCAAAGCAGGCGGCCCCGTGAAGGTCTTTGATCTGATGGTGGCCTTATTCTTAAACTTACGGTTAAACCTACGGGCGAATCGCCCACTGCGAAATTTTTTGACCAGGGTAATAAAATTGCCTTTGTTTCCATAAAACAGTCGTAAAAACCCCGCTGGGTAGTCCTGTGAGCCCTTGCTGCCATCAAAGTATCCAATCATTTCCAGTACGACCATACCGAGCACCTCCGCTTCATCATCGTTTAAACTCTTAGCATGAACATAACTCCCCATTTGCTCAGTTCTAAAATATGGGGGTTCTTCCAGTGTGTAGGCCACAAGATCAACCCTATACTTCAGATCAACATTCTGAAGCAAATAGGCTAGTTCGAGCAGCCCAATTACACCCGAGGCATTATCGTCTGCCCCCGGCTGTAAGCCACATACATCATAATGCGCTCCGATTACTATTCTGGGTGCATCTGATGGACCGAAAGAACAGAGCACATTTTTATACGTTCTTGCGTTTACATCAAATTCTTGATATACAGCGGTCGTAGAGTATTTAGAAAACACTTCGTGTATGTAGTCTGCCGAAGCGTTCAAAAAATCCAAGTCATTATATGACCTGTTTTCTGCTAAAAGGACCTTAAAATGATTGAAGATTCTCGTTGAATCGCTTTGTGTAAATCCAGCATTTAAAAGTGTGGTGGTCATTAAGACGAGTATAACACGTCTCATGATTATTCCAGTGTAAACACAAATTTGATTTCACCCTTCTTTTCAGCTGGGCCATCGGGGTCAGGATCGATGGTAGCCGATCGCACCGCTTCTTCAACTGCCTTAATCATGGCAGCATTATTAATCGTAGTACCTCGAACCCCGCTCGTAGCGCGCACGTAGTTTCCATATCGGTCGAAAATCACCTCCACGATGATCACGCCACTCTCTTGCCAATTGCCTTTTACCCTTGGCTTATTTCTAAATCCGCGGCCTCCAAATCCAGTGAGAGAGGCGCCTCCGCCTGCCCCACCTACCAGCGAACCACCAGTCGGTGACCCATCTGCTTTTCCATGATCGCCTGGTTTTTCGCTGTCACCTTGACCTTTGCTATCGTTGTTGGTTTGGGTCTGGAATGGATTAGAAATGGCTTGTTTTAGGCGTTGATCCAATTCTGGTTTTTTCTCTTCTACTTTTTTCTCTGTCACCTCTTTTGGAGCAGCAATTTCAGACTCGGTATTTTGGGTAGCTACTTCTTCCACCGCCTCCACGGGGGCAGTTTCAACTGGTTCGCTCACAGGTTCGGTAATTTCTTGAGGCTCGGTGGACTCAGGTTGCATATCTCCTGATCCAAAATCAGTGTTACCTAGATCCAATTCTACGGGCATGCCTTCCTCATCAGGTAGTGGATTGGGCATGGTAAGCCCAGTGAACATAAAAATGATCAATAAGATGAGGTGGAAAGCCACCGTCCCAATGATTCCTTTTCTTTTACTGTCGCTAGACTTGTCCATCATTTCGGTTTAGTCGCTATAACGATGCTAAATCCATTTTCTTTTGCAAGGGAAAGGAAACTCACTGTTTCTCCAGTAGGCACAGTTTGATCAACACGTAGTTCGATAACTGGTTTTTCAACCTCTTCTTTGCGTTTCTTCAATAACGCCCTGAGTTCATCCTTACCCACGTCTTGCCCATCAAGATTGTAGGTCAAGTCTGGTTTTATCGCTACCGAAATCTTCGGATGCTCTGTAGTTCTTGCCTTACCAGTAGGCAAATCAACCTTGGCTCCGTATGGCGAAACGAGTGTAGAGAGTATGATGAAAAAAATGAGCAGCAAAAACACAATGTCCGTCATGCTGGACATACTAAAGCTCACCTCAACCTTATTTCTCGATTGAATTGCCATTATTCCGCAGGTTCTTGAAGCAAGTCCATAAATTCAATCGTTGTCGCTTCCATTTTGTACACCACCTTTTGAACTCTAGCCACCAAAACATTGTAAGCGATGTATGCAATGATGCCGATAACCAGACCTGCTACGGTAGTGACCATGGCTTGCATAATTCCGCCAGAAAGCTGCTCAATCTCAATACCAGCATCGCTAATCCGCATTTCGTGGAATACGACAATCATTCCAATTACTGTTCCCAAGAAACCTATCATGGGTGCAGCGCCTGCAATGGTGGCGAGCGTACTCAAGCTTTCTTCGAGTTTAAAAACCTCAAGCTTTGCCACATTTTCCACGGCAGTACTGATGTCACTCAACGGCTTACCAATGCGCTTTACTCCTTTCTGAATCATCCGAGGAAATGTGCCTTCGGTTTGTTTACACAAATGATCAGCAGCATCAATTTTTCCATCATGAATAAAATCCTTGATTTGATTCATGAACTGAGGGTCTTCCTTTGATGCCTTTTGAATGGCTAAGAACCGTTCAATAAAAATGTAGATTGCCAATACAGAAAGCACACCCAGTGGGATCATGATGTACCAACCACCATTGGCGATTAATTCGAGTACTGATAATGTTTCCATTGTTGGTTCCACCGCTTCTGTTGCGGTTTCTGACACCGCTTCGCTTGCCTCACTAGTGGTGATTTGTAGCAGCATATTTATAAGCATACTGATTTAAGTTTAATGATGGTCTAAGGTAGCCTCACCATCACTGAGGGTAAAGCTCCTTGAGTGTTACTTGTGAAAAGGGAGGTGTTAATTGATGATGGGGCGAATCAAGCAGAGTTTGACTCAGCTATTTACTCTCCCGACAGCAATTGGGCGATCACTTGTGTACCTGGAAACTGCTCTAACACGATCTTGACAAACACGGTAATAGGAATAGCCATTACCAATCCAGGAACCCCCCAAATAAAGCCCCAAAGCATAAGCATTACCAACACCGTAATTACATTAATGGAGAATGTTTTACCTAAGAATATTGGCTCTAAGATAGAGCCCATTAAGACTTGCACACCAATGATAATTAGTATAAAAAAGAGCAACGTGCCTGTTGGGTCAAGCTCAACCATAGCAAACAGGGAAAGAAGAATTACGGAAACAATTGATCCAACCATTTGAACGAAATTGATGAGGAATGCAAACATGCCCCAAAACACAGGGAAACTTACATCAAATGCAAGGCATGCGAGGGTAAATCCCACGCCTGTGAGGAAGCTAATCACAAACTTTACCCAGATGAACTTGATGATGTCCTTCTCGATTTTACGGAATGTTTTTACCGATGAATACTTCTGCTTAAATAGCACGGTGTGCATTACATCCTGAAAATTGATGGACCCGGCAAGAAAGAGCACTACAAAGAAAACCGTCATCAAAGTGGTGGTGATTGTGCCACTTACCACTTCAAGCGTAGGGGCAATATTGCCCACCAAATTTGCACTATCCACATAGTGGCTTATGAAGCTCTCGTTTGCCAAACGTTCAATACCAAGGAACTCCTCAACCGAGCTGACCAGCGCTAGAAGCTTGTGTTTTGCAACTTCGAAAAAGTCACTGTCGGCAGACATGATTTCATTGAAGGATATTTTGATCAAAAGACTGCCTGCATAAATAATTGTGGTGATTAAAGCTACTATGGTCAGAATACTCAATGTGGTAGGTAGTTTCTTTCTCTGCAGCCATCGCATCAATGGCAAAAACAGCAGTGCGATAAACATCGAAAAGAATAAGGGTATGAAAATGAACGATAGTATATGCAGGATATAGAACACCAAAGGAATTACCATGATGAGCAAAAGGAAATTGGTTGTACTGCGTTCGTTCATTTATGAAGCAAATTATTGAAGGTTGCAATGATACTCAACGCACCATTTGGTTTTACTTGGGTAACATCAATTATCAGATGACTCGGACCTATTGGTAAAACACAACCCACAAGCTTTCGCTCAAACAAGTTTGGCTCTGATAAAGACTAGGATTATCACGCCTTTGGCGTGATGGACCTTTGGGGTGGACAGCCCAAGCAAAACCGATTGCTCTTGCAATCATGGTTTTGTGTTTTTATGAATTCGCTCAAACAAGTTTGGCTCGGAATTAAAACACAAAACCCCCAAGCTTTCGGTTGAGGGTTTTACTTGTTGCCCGACTAGGACTCGAACCTAGACTGACTGAACCAAAATCAGCTGTCCTGCCAATTAGACGATCGGGCATCCTTTTTTAAAAGGGCTACGAAAGTAATAAGTTTTCAATTTGCAAAATGCCCAAGAATTAAACCATTTTTAGGGCGTGATTTATCCCAAACACACACCAGAAATAATCAAACCACTTGGCAAGCATCTCACGTTTGATATTCCAAACGATTCCAATGAGATTTATCTCACATTTGATGACGGTCCTCATCCGAGCATCACACCATTGGTGCTTGATCAATTAAAGGTCTATGACGCTAAGGCTACCTTTTTTTTGATTGGTAAAAACGCAGAGCAACATCCAGAAATTATCGCTCGAATCACGGATGAAGGCCACTCTATTGGCAATCATACCTATCAGCATATTAGCGGATGGAAATCAAAAAACTCAGAATATTTCAAGGATATTGAAACTTGTGCCAGCCATGTAAACTCAAAGCTTTTCAGACCTCCCTATGGGCGTATCACCCGATCGCAGAGCACACATCTAAGAAATCAGTATCGCATCGTGATGTGGAGCGATCTATCTGCCGACTTTGAAGAAGGCCTTTCAATAGAACATTGTGTTCACTACGCTACAAACAGGGTGAAATCTGGAAGCATAATTGTGTTCCACGACAGTGAAAAGGCATGGCCAAGACTGGATAAAGCCTTGCCCAAGTGTCTCAAATATTACCGAGATCAAGGGTTTAGCCTTGCCCCTATAGAAATGCATTAGGCCATTTCTGGCTCTACAATCTTTGCTGAAGTTTCTTTAAGCGCATCAAATCCTCCAATGATATCAGTGATATTGTCCATCCCCTTTGCTTGCAAAATGCTCGCAGCAATCATTGATCGATAACCGCTTTTACAATGAACAGCATAAGGTTTTGAAACATCAACCCGTTTTAGCTCCTCAAGGAAAAAATCTAAAGGGATATTACGTGCCTCAGCAAGATGACCCTGTTCGTACTCGCTTGGCTTTCTTACGTCCATAACTTGCGCATCTCCATTGCCATTCCTTGCGAAATCATCTGAGGTTATTGAATTAATTCGACCTACAGACTTACCTGATGCTTTCCATGCCTCAATCCCTCCATCGAGGTAACCAACAACATTATCGTACCCAACACGCGCTAAGCGCATGATGGCTTCTTCTTCCTTGCCTGCCTCAGCAACAATAACAATCTTTTGGTGAAGATCTTCGATAAGCGCTCCAGCCCAAGGCGCAAATTGACCATTCAAACCAATAAACCAAGAGTTTGGAATGTGACCGTCACGAAAATGGTCTTGGTGTCTTGTATCAATAACCAAAGAGGCGTTTTTTATCTCCGTTTGCACTTGCTCTACAGACATCGCATTTAAGGATGATTCAAACACTTGATCGATTGACTTGTAACCCTTTTTGTTTTGTGCTGCAGCTTTGGCAAAGTATTGCGGAGGAGGTAAAATACCCGTGGTTAACTCCTTGACAAACTCCTCTTTAGTAAGATCGCCCAAGGCATAATTTGACTGCTTTTGGTCGCCCAATAATGCTGACGTTTCCGATGACATCTTCTTGCCACAAGCTGATCCTGCTCCATGACCTGGGTATACAGTAATATGATCTGGTAGCGGCATAATCTTCGAACGCAAAGAATCATAAAGCGTTGCAGCCATATCTTCAGCTGTAATTTCTCCGCTCTTTTGAGCAAGGTCTGGCCTCCCAACATCACCTATAAACAGCGTGTCTCCGGTGAAAATTGCTTCTACACGACCATTTTCATCAAACAGCAAGTAACAGCTCGACTCTGGCGTATGTCCCGGAGTGTGTAACACCTTCAGCTTTACATCCCCAATATTGAATACTTGTCCATCCTTTGCTTCGAGTATTTCATAGTCTGTATTGGCGGTAGGTCCGTAAACAATAGGAGCCTTTGTTTTTTGAGCTAAGTCCACGTGACCGCTGACAAAATCAGCGTGAAAATGGGTCTCAAATATGTACTTGATTTTAGCGCCTCTTTTGGTTGCAAGCTCCAGATAAGGCTCAGTTTCACGCAGCGGATCGATGATGGCCGCCTCGCCATTTGATTCGATGTAATATGCTGCCTCAGCTAGGCAACCAGTGTAAAGCTGTTCCACATACATAGTCAATAACTTTGGTGCAAATGTATGTTCTCAAGAAGTGAACTCAATTAGGCACTGGCTAGGTTACCAATTATTAACCAATTGTCCGAGGCGCGCTATTTTTCCTCGTGTGGAATTAGGGGCTCTTTATTGTTCTTAGTGAAGCGTATGCCCAGCATAATCTCGTGCGAACCTCTGGATGCCTGACCAATCTTTCCGATATCAAGATCATAGCTGTAACCAATGTGCATATTGTTTTGGAATTGATAACCCAGCATAAATGCAATTGCATTGGCAAACTCCTGCTGAATTGGCATTCGCACCGATGTACCCAGCCAAACAGATTCCTTGTAGGTGCATCTTACGTTTAACTCTTGCATGAAAATGGAGCTCACATAACGGCTAAAAAAGGCCGCATCAAGCGCAAAATCATCATTGATATCATAGCGATAGCCCAGGTTTAAATAGAAGTGCCGATTTAACTCGCTGAGCGTACCCGCATAATCAGCAAACAACTGCAACTGGGAGTTGGTAATTTGAGGTATGTGTATTCCCGCATGGAAATTCTTCATAAAGAAGCGTGTGCTGAACCCAAAATCTGGAACCCACGCAGACATGTTACCATTGCTGATAGCGATGTCTTGAGGGTTCTCGAGATTCATTTCAGCCCCATTCGCTGACCATTGAAAAATCGATCCAGACAATGCAAAGCTGAGTCTATATTCTGGCGTCAATTTTATGTGATATGCATAGGATAATTGCATACCTGCTTTGCTCAATGGACCAACCACATCGTTAAAAACGGATCCACCAATTCCCATGCGATCGTTCCAAACCGGACCATTGAGGCTCAAGTAATACGTGCGAGGTGCATCCGTAATTCCAACCCATTGATTTCTAAACATGGCATTGGCATGGAAATATTCATCTGATCCTGAAACAGCTGGATTCACGGTATATTCATTCAAATCGAATTGAGTCCACTGTTCCAACTGTTGAGCATTAAGCGTTCCTACTGAAGCTATGAACAAGGCGATATAAAATATGATATTCTTCATGGCTCTCATTATTTAAGGATACTTACTGGTCCCGTGATTAATTCATCTACCGCATCATCCTTTAAGTCTATGATATAGTAGTATGTACCAACCGTTAAGGTCTTTCCATTAAATGTTCCATCCCATGGAGTAGTGTAACCTGGGTCTGACTCGAAGATTAGTGTACCCCATCGATTGAATATGTTGACCTGTGCATCAGGGAAATTCTCAATTCGATCGATCACAAAGAATTCATTCACACCGTCACCATTAGGAGAGAATCCACCAACTGGATCAACAATTTTCTCAACCGTTAGAAGCATACTATCTATTCCAAAGCATCCATCTTCATCTACTCCAGATACGTAAAACTGTGTTGTGAGTATTGGGAAAGCCAATGGATTGGCTACGGATGGATCATCTAGATCAGCTGTAGGAGTCCATGTTAACTCTGTTACTCCAGCCCGTGAGGTTGGATTGTCTCCAATGACAATCTCTTCACCAGGCTCAATAGTTAAGTCCGGTCCGGCATCCATTTGTGGGCCAAGACTAGCAAGCACAAATGCTGTATCTCGTGCCACGCATTCTTCATTAAATGCTTCGTAAACAACAATGGATGTATCTCCAACTAAATCTACCTGAGCAATTCTACCTTCATTCAGCACCTCACCATCTTCACGAATCCAGCGCCTCGATGTTGACAAGGAATCCGCACCCCTAAGTTCAATTCCTGTAGTATTAGGACAGACTTCGATATCTGCACCCGCGTCTGCAAATATGGCAAGCCGCACTCCGATTTGAGCCTCAGTGATGGCTGTACAGCCAGCGGTATCTGTAACGGTCAAATTGTAAGTGCCTGGCAGAACATTTCTCAAATTCTGTGATGTGTAAACATTACTGTCTTGATCAATCCAAGTGAAAACATAGTCAGGCGAACCACCAGCTACTGATACTATGACGTTACCGTCACTTATGTAATCGCACGTAGCATCGTTTGTGGAATCAATGCTTACTACAATTGATTCTGGTCCTTGCACTTCAACAGAATCAACCACTTCACAGCCATTGCCATCTAAAACTGTGACTTGGTAAACCCCAGCACAAAGGTCAGTTTGACTGGTATCTGATACTCCATTGCTCCAATTATACGTGTAAGGAGCTGAGCCTCCTGCTGCGGCAACGAAGACTGTACCATCGCAATCATCACCACAAATAACTCCAGTACTGGTCAGTTCGGTGATGAGTAGCTCATCTGGTTGAGACACTTCGAAGGAGGCGAAAGCCAAGCATAAGTTAGAATCTGCGACTACAAGAGTATCAATACCAGCACACAGCGCAGAATCGTCTTCCATTGTTCCACCACTAGACCAATTAAATACATAGGGTGCAGTGCCGCCAGTTACCGTAACTTGAATTTCTCCGTCACATACTCCAAAACAGCTAGCGTCTATAACGGTATCAAGGCCAATAGATGGAGCATTGAGGTTATTTAGAATAAACTCAAACGTGTCTTGACAACCATTTATATCTGAAAGAATCAAGTTGTAAATTCCAGCAAAGAGATTGGTTGCGGTAGCGGAAGTTTGAGCTGGAATTAATTGATTCATTTGGAAATCAAACCACTCGAAACTATATGTTCCATTGCCTCCACCAGGAGTAACTGTGATACTTCCGTTTGGTATTTGACAATCGGGCTCAATAACATTGGTTGCTGTTGCTGTCAACGCTGGTGGAGAAGTAACCTCTATAACCAAGCTGTCTTCACAACCAGAAGTATCACTTACAGTTACACGATACTCTCCTGCACACAGACTGGAAATTGTGGCAGTGGTATCACCATTATCCCAAATAATACTCGGAATACCCGGCCCGGTGATCGATAAACTAATGCTACCATCGCACGTTCCTGGACATGAGGTTGCGACCACTGTTGGTGTGATCACAAATGGACTAGGGTTCACCAGAGTCACAGAGTCAATAACTTGAGTGCCATTAACATCGGAAAGTGTGACTGTATACGTGCCTACACACAAACCAGATATAGTATCATTCGTAGAGCCGTTACTCCAGTCGAAGGTATATGGGCCAACACCACCATTTGGAATCGCTACAACTTCACCGTCACACGGACCACCGGCACATGTAATGTCGGTTATAGCAAATTGAACCTCCAATAAATTGGGTTCGTTGATATTGATTGTATCTACAGTTGAACAACCGTTGATATCTGTTGCTGTAATAACATATTGTCCAGCACAAAGGCCGGTAATCGTATCATTAGTAGAACCAGTACTCCATGTAAACGATACATTGCCTTGAGAATTTACTACAGTAACGTAAGCTTCTCCATCACATACCCCTTGTGCACTTGTTCCTTGCCCAGATAGTGAAATTTCTGGACCATCAGTCTCAGAAACTGGATACCCGAACACTTCGGTACAGGTGTTGGCATCCGTTACTGTTACTTCGTAGAAACCAAAACACAGGGCGGAATTAATGTTGGATGTACTGCCATTACTCCAACTAAAAGTGAAACCGCCAGCACCACCAGTAAATGTCGGATCGATTTCTCCATCGCAAATGCCACATGCTGCTGAATCAATGGATACGGCAGTCTGAACAATTTCATCACCTTGACCGACCGTAAATGTGTCATTTACTGAGCACAAGCTAACATCAGTAACGGTTACAAAGTAATCTCCAGCGGTAAGTCCCGTTGCTGACTGTACTCCTTGACCATTTGCAGGTATTGGATTCCACTCATACGTGAAGGAACCTGCGCCTCCCGTTGGAGCCAGTGTAATACTTCCATCGTCCTCACCAAAACACGATGCATCGGCAATTGTTTCATTCAATATGATGTCGCTGCCTGGATTCACTGTGAATGTAATGACTGTATCACAGGCTGCATTATCAGCGATAGTAACCGTGTAGTCGCCTGCAGTCAAATTAGTATTGGTCGCAGTATTTCCAGCGCCATTGCTCCATGTATAGGTATATACACCGCTGCCTCCAGTGGGTGCTAGGGTGATGCTGCCGGAAGCACCTCCACCACACGAGACATCCACAATAGTTTCGTTCGGCAATATCGTATCTGGCACCGTCACGCCAACCTCATCCACACTCGAACATCCCGCATTATTGGTAAGTTGTACAAAGTATGTTCCTGCGCATAAATCAGAAATCGTATCCGATGTACCTATGACCGTAGCCGAACCAAATGCAGTCCAAGACACGGTGCAAGGCCCATTATTACAGTTGTAAATCGCAAACGCTTCTCCATCACAATTTCCGCACGTACCTGGAATGCTGTCAGCTGTAACTGTGTCTGCACCGTCCTCGCTTGTTGGTACAGCATCAATTAACTCACAACCGAGCGAATCTGTAATGGTTACAGTATTCACGCCCACACAAAGCGTTGTGTTGGTATCTATAGTAACACCATTATTCCATATGTAAGTGTAATTCGAGCCATTTCCTCCCGTTGTTACTGCAATGGCTTCTCCATCGCAAACTCCACAAGTAGCATTTTGCACACCCGTAAAAGTGTTGGTCATTCCAGCCGGATCGACTATAGTGTCACAGTATTCCACATCACACCCATCTCCATCGGTAATGGTTACACAATAAACTCCTGCAGACAAGCCAGTTTCTTGATTGCTTGTGTTTCCGCTTGCCCATGCATATGAGTACGTACCCTCTCCTCCTGAGCCAGTCACCGTAATTTGTCCATCGGCATCGCCCGGACATGTAGGGTTTGTTAACGAGTCTAGCGTAGCAATCACAGGTGTTGGTTCGGTTACCACCGCGGTATCAGTAGCGGTGCAAGCTACGGCATCGCTCGCTATTACGACATATTGTCCAGCAGTCAGTCCCGTTATTGAAGAGCCGTTGAGAACTCCATTCCATGTCAGTGTGATTGCTCCTGTGCCTCCAGATGCCACGGCAGATACTCCTCCATCATTACCTCCGTTACATGTCACATTGCTGTCCGTTATCGCTACTACAGACAGCCCAGTAGCTGGCTCATCAATTATTACATCAATACTATCTACACATCCATTGATATCAGTACCAAAGGCAGTATATGTACCTGCGGTTAGACCCGATATGGAATTTCCAGTGGCACCGGTGCTCCAAGAAATAGTTATACCTCCTGCACCCCCGCTGGCAGAAACTGTGGCTGTTCCATCATTGCCTCCAATACAACTAACATTGGTTTGACTGGTAATAGTGACAGAAAGTCCCGCAGGATCCTCTAATCTAACAGTATCGAAAGCTGAGCAATTTGACCCATTAATAAGCTCAACGATGTATGTTCCAGCAGCCAGATTAATCACGGTATCTGTATTGCCAACGATTACAGATGTAGCCGAATCTCGCCAAATGAAATTGCAAACGCCAGTACATGTGTTTGATGTAAATACTAACCCGGATGTATCTCCCGCACAGAGTGGGTCAGTGCCAAGGGCAATTACCGTATCTGCGCTATCTGAAGGTATTGCAATTGCAAATGAATCCACACATAGATTATTATCGGTTACCGTTACTTGATTTATACCTTGACACAATGCAGTTGCAGCAGCAGTAGTTTGAGCATTTGGCCACTCATATGTCAATGGAAGGGTGCCTCCAATTACATCTACCTCAGCCTCTCCACTACAAACATTACAGCCTGAAGGCACTATGTTTTGGAATGTTGCAGTCATACCTGGAGGGTCAGTAAGGTCCACAGTATCGGAAGCTGTACAGCCATTGCTATCCGTGGCGGTCACTATGTAAGTGTTTGCAATAAGATTTACTATAGGCGAACCATTTTGTCCATTGCTCCAAGTTAAGGTTATAGGATTTGTACCATTAAGGGTTATTGCGGATGCTGATCCAGAGTTCTCGCCACTGCATAATGGATCAATACCCAGAGCAGTTATTTGCAATGTGTCGGGGGCTGCAATGTTAACACAAGCAGTGTCTTCGCAATTACCGCCAACGTCTGTGATCGTCACACACCACGTACCGGCCGGTAAATTTACCGTATTCGAAGTATCACCGCTGTCCCAAACGAAATTATATATCCCTGTTCCACCCACTGCACTGGCCGTTAATGCAATAGAATCACCTGGACAAGATACCGAGGAGTTCTGAGTAATACTAGCGGTTATAGATGGTAATACCGTAACATCAATGGTGTCTGGCTCGCTGAAGCATACACCATTATATGCTGCATAATAATAGCTTGTATTGGTTGTTGGGGTGACTTCAACCGAATCTCCTCCACCAATAGCCAATGCTGTATCTAAAGTAAGCGGATCATCAAACCAAAATGCTGAATCTCCTTCGGTTGGAAATGTGAACGTTGCTTGAGCGCAAAACGCAGTATTATTACAAGTATTCGCAGTAACAAAGAAACTTGCATCAATTACGAAAGTTACAACGTTATTTGCCGCCCATGAATTTATATCCGCTTGGTCGATTGTATAGGTTTGGTCTGTTGTGTCGCAATCATTTGCAGCACCTTGGAAAGTCCCAACATTGTTCCCATCCTCATCAACTATGGTGAGAAATTCTAAAAATCCAAAAAATCCTCCAAGGTCGCCAGCAGCTTCAATTGTGAGCGTTCCGTCACCTGTTGCTGTTGCCGGAACATTAGAGAAAACGGCAGTAACAAGCCCGCCAGATGTATTGGTACACAAATAAGCTGAGGTATCACTAAATGTATTATTTGCGCCATAAGTACCTTCTATGGTAAATGTTGTACCAGCGCAAACTGAGGTATCGGGAGTGAGTATTGTTGGTGTTGGAATATTTGGGCTCGTACCTGCTAAAGTTACTTGGGCCGTATCAGCACATCCATTGGCATCCGTAACGGTAACAGTGTATGTTCCTGCCGCCAGGCTAGTTATAGAAGCTGCAGTAGATGCATTACTCCATACTTGCGTGTATAATGGCAATCCCCCAGTTGGGGTGACACTCAGAGCTCCAACATCTGTTGGCGGAGTACATGAAACCCCTGCATCCACGGTAAGTCCAGCAGAGATGTTAGAATCTGCTTGAAAAATCTCAAAACTAATTGAGTCTGCACAACCATTTGGATCCTGCACGGTAACCGTGTAGGTGCCTGCAGTAAGGTTTGTTTGGCTTGCGCTGTTTCCAATGCTTGACCAATTAAATGTGAAAGTCTGCTGCGGGATGAAAGCTACATAATCGTTGTCTACCTCAAAACTCACATTATTTCTACCCGGCACCGCAAATGCCTCTGTTTCAGCAGAGTTTTCTATTCCCATGACATGCCCTCCTCCATCACTTCTTAGTGAATCAGAGTGAATTTGGATTATGTTGGAGTTTTCATAAAGTGAAATTTGAAAGGTTGATCGTTGTCCTGGTGGCGGATTTGGTGGAGTCCCCGCTAACCAATGATCAATCTCTACGAAATTCACAACGCGGACTCGATTTGGTGCAGTGCCGATCTCATACGTTTCTATTACAGTTTGCACTGGCCCCAGAGGTAACGTATCTGGAAACAGGTCATGCCAGTAGCCTGCTATAAAATCTTTGGGGTTATTGAAGCCTCCAACCGAAGGAATAGCCCCAGTCACAGAGAACATCCCACCGGCAGAAGCAATGTTGGCATAATTCATATCGAAAGTTATTAAGCCTTGAGATGCAATTACAAACTGAGTTTTCGTTTCTCCAAAAAATTCGAATGAACCGCCAGCGAATATTTCAATTGAGTCTGTAGTGGCATCATCATCAAGAGTAAATCTTTGGTAACTGTTTGCGTTTAATGGCTCTCCAACACCATAAGGCTCAAACTCCCCCGAATCTTGGTCAATAATGTAAGTTGTTGTTGAGCTCGATGCTGCAAATCCGCCAAAAGCACTTAAGTGTGCCTCGCCTATCGCAGCGGTACAAATGGTACTATCGGTACTATCTAAACGCACCCAAAGTGACGGTGGCTCAACAAGGGCGAAGATTGCAGAATCTTCACACCCAATTGCATCCGTTGCCGTTACGGTATAAGATCCTCCGCATAGTCCAGTGAGTGACTGTGTGTTGAATCCATTGCTCCATAGATAAGAAACTCCTCCATTTACACTGGTTGCATTTGCGGTTACTTCACCGTCACAAGCATCATCACAAGAGACTTCTTGAATATTCGTAAACGGACTGAAGGACACTGTAATAGGCGAGAATAAGGTAACTGAATCTACAGCAGTACAACTATTTGAATCGGTTACCGTTACTACATATGTACCTGCGCCAAGGTTTGTAATAGTGTCGGTTGTATCCCCTGTATTCCATAAATATGAGAACGGGGGTACACCTGTTGTTGTATCTACAGAAACGTTCACTGTGCCGTCCGTATCCCCTGCACATAGCAAGGCCGTAGAATCCATAGTCAAAACAATGGCATCAGGTTCAGTGACTATTGCAGTATCAGAAGCAAAACACCCATTTGAGTCCGTGACTGTTCCAATATAGGTGCCAGCTGTAAGTCCGGTGATCGTATCAGTTATGGCACCATTGTCCCACGAGTAAGTATATGGTAATATCCCCCCTGCGCCAGTGATTACTACCGATCCGTCATTGCCTCCATTGCATGAGACGTTTGAAAGGTTAAGCGAAGACTTTTCTATAACCATTCCGAATGATCTAATTTGCCATCCCGCAAGATCATTCCAAAGCCCAGCACCCGGCCAAAAGTGAACATAATCTTCATTTCCTAGATTGTTTGGCTCGCCAGCATTCCAATTAAAATATGATGCGACTGTTCCATCCACCCATACCCACGTGCCTTCAACAACTTCGTCAGTAAGGCCAATCCAGCTATTGCCTGGAAGAACAGAGGTATAATAGGCTTGATCAGCTGAGTCCAAAATTACAATAAGATCTCCCCCAGCATTGAGGGCAGATTGACG
>JALRDM010000157.1 GCA_023262195.1 Salibacteraceae bacterium
CTTTGAACGATTTATAGCTTGATGCTTTATCGCTCATAGCATCGAGAATTTCTTTCGCCTTGGGGTCTTGTGGATTGAGGTCTGTAGCTACTGTTTGAGCTAGGCTTGTTAAAGTCACCGATAAGGCAACAACGATAGAGAGGTAATGCTTCATGATTTATGTTTTATTCGAGAGATTAGACAAATGTTGTTCCAAACTTATTTCATCGGGGATTAATACTTGTCGAGCCTTGCTTCCTTCAAAAGGTCCGATGATGCCGGCGGCCTCCAATTGATCCACAATTCTCCCAGCTCTATTGTAGCCGAGCTTAAGTTTTCGCTGTAAAAGAGAAGCGCTGCCCTGTTGATTCATTACAACCACACGAGCTGCGTCCTCAAAGAGTGCATCGCGATCCATGTCCTCGAAATTTTCACCTCCACTGTCACCTCCTTCACCAACGTATTCAGGCAGCAAGTGGGCATCTGGATACCCTTGTTGATCACCAATAAAGTCCGTGATTTTTTCCACTTCTGGAGTGTCGACAAATGCACACTGAAGCCTTATTAAATCATTGCCATTGCTATACAACATATCGCCACGACCAATAAGTTGTTCTGCGCCACCAGTATCTAGTATGGTTCTTGAATCGATCTTACTGGTAACACGAAATGCAATTCGGCTAGGGAAATTAGCCTTTATTGTTCCTGTAATAATATTTACAGATGGTCTCTGAGTGGCAATGATTAAGTGAATACCAATGGCTCTAGCGAGTTGTGCGAGTCTTGCTATGGGCATCTCTACTTCTTTGCCGGCAGTCATGATGAGATCTGCAAACTCATCTACCACCAATACGATGTAGGGTAAATATCGGTGGCCGTTATTTGGATTTAGTTTACGCTTAATGAATTTCGCATTGTATTCTTTAATGTTTCGGCATTGTGCATTTTTAAGCATTTCATAGCGATCATCCATTTCAATACAGAGAGAGTTGAGGGTCGCTACAACCTTGCTTGTATCAGTAATGATTGCTTCTTCCTCATCAGGCAATTTGGCAAGGAAGTGACGCTCGATTTTATTAAAGAGGGTGAGCTCAACTTTCTTAGGATCTACCAAAACGAATTTTACCTGAGCAGGGTGCTTTTTATAAAGTAAGGACGCCAAAATGCAGTTTAGTCCAACAGATTTACCTTGGCCAGTGGCGCCAGCCATTAATAGGTGTGGCATCTTGGCTAAATCTGTCACGAAGGTTTCGTTAGAAATGGTCTTGCCTAAAGCCACGGGAAGTTCCATTTTGGCGTGTTGAAATTTATCAGCTTTAATCACCGTGCGCATGGAGACCACGTCAGGGGTTTGGTTTGGAACTTCTATACCTATGGTACCTTTTCCTGGTATTGGAGCGATAATTCTTATTCCTAGCGCAGCAAGACTTAAGGCAATATCGTCCTCTAGGTTTTTGATTTTTGAAATTCGAACACCTGCCTCTGGTACAATCTCATATAAGGTAACAGTCGGCCCAATTGTCGCTTTAATCTTTGAAATACCGATGTTATAATTCTTAAGCGTCTCAACAATGCGGTTCTTGTTTTGCTCTAGTTCTTCGCGCTCAACCTGAATGTTGCCATCTCCGTGATCTTCCAATAGGTCAATCGGAGGATGCTGATATTTACTCAGATCCAATAAAGGATCATAATCGACCATTTCTGAGGGCGCTGCCTTTTCTTCATCTGTTAGTTCCTCATCGCCCGTGGGCGCTTCGACATCCAGAGCTACATCGTCATCCTTAGTATCGGATTCTGATTTTTTATCTACGACTTCTTCAACCTCCGTATCGCTCGTTTCAGGAACTTCAATATCCAAAGCAAGACCATCCGAATGCTCTTCAGATTCACTCCCTTTATTCATGGGGTCGTCTGATTCGAGCTCCATTGTATTGCTCTGCTGGTTTTCTTTTATTTCGTCTGACTTATTGATCACATCAAAACCTTCGGAATCCAGTTCAGTATCTGCTTCGGTTTGCTCTTCAGCTTCGTGCATAGATGATGTCCGACTCATTGCTGCAATAATTCTCGGGATACTCAAATTGAAGTTGACTACTGAAAAGACAAGCGCACTAAATAAGAGGCTGAGAAATACCCCGATGTCACCCAGCACTCCACTGAGCCAATAGTTCATGTAAAATCCGAGTGAACCTCCCATCAGTAGAAGGTTTTCTGGGAATACTGCTCCAAATAAGAGCGAAACCCAAAGCATAGTAAACAAAGTGTATGCGAAGGTCCTTCTGAAGGGAAGCAGCTCTACGTTAAATAGAATGCGAAAACCCAATAAAAAAGTGATCATTACCAATCCTATGGATGAAATGCCAAACCCTTTAAAAATGAGAAGATGACTGAGGTAAGCACCGATAGGCCCCAACCAATTTTCAATCTCAGGATTAGGTGAGGTGGCTATTTTTCCAAAACCGCCATCAAGGATGTGGTCTTGATCGACCTTCCAAGTAAAGAGGTAAGAAGTCATTGATAGCACCAATACCGCACTGAAAAGAATAAGAAATGCTCCAAGAACATTTCGCGTTCGCTCATCGGAAAAGAATCCAATTATTCGACTAAGGATCTTCATACGATGGGGATCTCCTTTGGGTCCAGATGATTTTGAACCCTTCTTCTTTTTTTTGGCAGCCTTACTGTTATCGTCAACCTGACTTTTATAGTGGTTTGAATAGCTCAAATGCGCAATTGCTTAATTAAGCAAAGTTATTGTGAGAAAAAGAGTGGAAAGTTAAGCAGTGCGTGAGTTATCAAATAAAGATTGCGAACAAGTTATTCCATGAAAATTTCCATATTCTTCACAACAAACTCATCAAACTCCGAACGGGTAAGAAATTCATAATCATCTGATATTTCAAATTCAGAGTCATCAATTTCTTTAGGTGTTATTCTGGTCGCCTTTAGTCGCATATTCATGCCATAATTCTGGATTCGGTAGTCCAACAAAACGCCCTTAATATCGTAGTAAGGTGTGCACCAGTTCGGGTCTTTCAAACTAATCTCATCGGTGAAATAGAATATGTAGTCTTTGTGACTTGAGCCATCAAACTCGAGTTCCGCCTTTTGGCAATTCGCCTCTGCGATTACCTTTTCTTCATCGGTTATATTCAATACAAATTGAGGGAAGACATTCGTCATTTCTAAAGCCTCAGTTTTATCC